>NZ_NXIE01000003.1:0-300000 GCF_004116625.1 Halarcobacter mediterraneus | reverse complement strand
ATTTTAGAAAAAAAGACAGAAGAAAAATATAATTTAACTATTAATATTGAAGAATCTAAAAATCATAATAAAATAGAGATAATGGATGATGGTGGAAATATTGAAGCAAATATAATTGATAAAATATTTGAACCTTATTTCACAACTAAAAAAAGGGGTACAGGTTTTGGTCTTTATATGGCTAAAGTAATTGTTGAAGATAAGATGAATGGACAAATAACAGCACAAAATAGAGATAAAAATGTAGTCTTTACTATAAAACTTCCAAAAAAGAGGTAAAAAATGAAAATCTTATTACTTGAAGATAATAAAAAGTTAAATGAAACCATAAAAAAAAGATTAGAAATTAAAGGTTACAAAGTTTTTAATTATATAGATGGAAAAGAGGCTTTAGATAGTATAGATGAAGGTTTTTCTTGCTTTATTCTTGATATAAATGTACCTAATATTGATGGAATAAATATCTTAAAGAAAATTAGAAATTATTATGCTGAGGTACCGATTATTATAATAAGTGCAACAGTTGAGCTTGATATGATAAAAGAAGCATATGACTTTGGTTGTAATGATTATTTAAAAAAACCATTTTTTATTGATGAACTTGAAATAAAAATAGAAAAACTATGTAAAATAAAAGATGAAAAGGAGTACTTTGATGAAAACTCTTATTTTGATTATAAATCTTCAACTTTATGTATGGAAACTGAAGAACATAGACTTACAAAAAAAGAGAGATTACTTATGAACTTACTTTTAACTAAGAAAAATCAAGTAATAACCTATGCGGAAATAGAAAGTTATGTTTGGGAAGGTTCTTTTGCTTCAATTGACTCAATTAGGTCTTTAGTAAGAAGACTTAGAAAAGTTTTAAAAAAAGATTATATTCATACCGTAGTTGATACAGGATATATTTTTAAAGTTGAGTAATCGGTCTATAATAGCACAAAAATAGCAATTTTAATAAAAATCAAGAAACTAATAAAATTTCCTTAAAAATAGCTTCTTTCTTACTTTATAAAAGCAAAATATCATATCTTTTTCATTTCTGCAAGTTACAATTTTTATGATACACAAAAAAAGGAGTTCATATGAATATGTTTGGTAAGACAACTAAACTGCTTGTAGCTGCAGCACTTATTGCGGGATTAAGTTCTGAAGCAATGGCTAAAAAAGTATATAAATGGAAGTTGGCAACAACTTGGGGACCAACTTTATCACCCTTTATTGATGCCCCTAAAAATATGGCAAAAATGGTTGAGGAAATGTCTGATGGTAGGTTAATCATTAGAGTTGATGCTTCAAACAAACACAAAGCTGCCTTGGGAATTTTAGATATGGTAAAAGGTGGACAATATGATATGGGACATTCAGCTTCATATTACTGGAAAGGTAAAGATATTAATACTTTCCCTTTTAGTACAATGCCTTTTGGTATGACAATGCCAGAACAATATGCATGGTTCTATTATGGTGGTGGAATGGAACTTATGAAAAAAGTTTATAAAAAACATAAAGTATTGTCTTTCCCAGGAGGAAGTTCAGGAAATCAAATGGGAGGTTGGTTTAGAAAAGAAATCAATACTGTAGATGATTTAAAAGGTCTTAAAATGAGAATCCCAGGTTTTGCAGGGGAAGTAATGGCAAAACTAGGACTTACAGTAACTAATATTGCTCCAGGTGAATTATATACTTCACTTGAAAGAGGAACGATTGATGCTTTAGAATGGGTTGGACCTGGTATGGATATTAATATGGGATTCCATAAAATTGCTCCTTATTATTATACAGGTTGGCATGAACCAGGATTAGACTTACAATTTTTAGTAAATGAAAGAGCTTATAAAAAACTACCAAAAGATTTACAAGCGATTTTAATTACAGCAATGAGAGCAAGTGCTTATGATATGTACATTCAAAATTATCATATGAGTTCAGAAGCTTGGCAAAAGATGGAAAAAGAATATCCAAATATTAAAGTAAAAACTTTTCCAAAACCTGTAATGGATGCTATGAAAAAAGCAAATGCAGAATTAAGAAAAGAGATGGTTAAAGGGCAACCTCTATTAAAAGAGATTTTTGATTCTCAAGAAGCTTATCAGAAGAAAGTTAGAAAGTGGACAGAAATGTCTGATTATATTTACTTAAAAGATAATTTATAGGCTTGTCTTAATACTATAAAACTCTCCATTAGGAGGGTTTTATATGATAAGTAACATAAATATAGACTAACAAAATATTTTTATTTTACTTATTTTTAAAACCAAAAGGAATTTTAATGTTATTAAAACTTGAGCGAGCTTTTAATAAATTTGCTGACTTTATTGGAACTATTACTGCAATTGCAATGGTTCTTATGATTTTAAATGTATTTTATGATGTAATAATGAGATATTTTTTTAAAACAGGAAGTATTGCAATGCAAGAGATGGAATGGCATCTTTTTTCTGTAATCATTCTTCTTGGAGTAGCATATACTCTAAAAGAAGATGGACACGTAAGAGTAGATTTAGTTTATGATAAGTTTAGCCCTAAAAGAAAAGCGCTTATTAATATGGTAGGTTCTGTATTATTTATTTTACCTATTGCCCTTTTAGTAGGACTTAGTTCAATTAATAATGCTCATGAAGCTTATCTTTCAATGGAACAAAGTGGTGATCCAGGTGGTTTACCATACAGATGGATTGTTAAATCTCTTATTCCTTTATCTTTCTTTTTATTGATTATCACAACAATTGGATTTTTTATTAGAAATTTAAATATATATAAAGGTTTACATCCAATGGATGAATATAATTTAAAAGGTGAAATTGAAAATCTAAAATGTGAACTAAATGACCATAAACATCATATTGTAGATATTGACCCTTATGCAAATAAAGATGAAAAAGGAGAATCAAAATGATTGGTATAGTTATGTTCTTTACAGCATTATTTATGCTGATTATTGGATTTCCAGTAGCATTTACCTTTGCAGCTGTTTCGGTCTTTTTTGGAATATTTGCTGGTTTTTTAGAAGTTTTTTCTTATTCTGAAGAAGGAACTGCTTTAGCTCAACTTTTAAGTGAAGGATGGGCTGAGGGTATTGCAATGTTTGATTATATGCCTTTTAGAATTTTTGCTATACAACAAAGTACTATTTTAATGGCAATTCCTATGTTTATTTTCATGGGAATTGTTTTACAAAAAACTGGGCTTGCTGAAAAGCTTTTAGAATCAATGGGGTTTTTATTTGGAGAAATTAGAGGTGGTGTTGCAATTTCTACTGTTTTAGTTGGTACTTTACTTGCAGCTTCAACTGGAGTTGTAGGTGCTTCTGTTGTGGCAATGGGAGTTATTTCTCTTCCTGTTATGTTAAAATATAAATACAATACAGAATTAGCAACTGGTACAATCTGTGCTTCAGGGACCCTTGGTCAAATTATTCCCCCTTCTATTGTTCTTATTATTTTAGGGGATGTTTTTCAAGTACCAGTAGGGGATCTTTTTGCTTCAGCGGTTGGTCCAGGATTAGCACTTGTTTGTGCATATATTGTTTTTATTTTAGTAGTCTCTTTTATAAAAAAAGATATGGCACCTGTAATTCCTGCTGACCCAAGTAGAGGAAGTAAAAAGAAACAAGTTATTAGAGCTTTAATAGATATTATTCCTTCTTTAACTTTAATTATTTTAGTTCTTGGTTCTATTTTTGCAGGAGTTGCCACTCCAACTGAATCAGCTGCCGTAGGTTGTATTGGTGCGATTGTTTTAGCAGCCTTATATAAAACATTTTCAATTAAAATGGTAAAAGAAGCAGCTTTAGAATCAGTAAAAATCACTTCTATGGTTTTTGGTATTTTAATTGGTGCAACAGCATTTTCTATGGTGTTTTCTTATACTGGTGGAGAAGAAATTGTTGAGCATGCAATGATGAGTTTACCTGGTGATGATAAGTGGGGATTTGTAATTTTCACAATGTTGGCAATTTTAATTTTAGGGTTCTTTATTGATTTTATTGAGATTTCATATATTATTGTTCCTATTTTAATTCCAGTAGCAGAAACTTTAGGAATCAATCCTGTTTGGTTTGCGATTTTAATTGCAATGAACTTACAAACATCATTTTTAACACCACCTTTTGGTTTTTCACTCTTTTATTTAAAAGGATGTGCTCCAGCTGGGGTGACAACTTCTCAGATTTATAAAGGAGTCCTACCCTTTATTATAATACAAGTGATAGTACTTGGTCTTGTTGCCTTTTATCCAGAAATATTTGGAATGTCTGCTGACATATAATGATAAAGGAGTATGTAATGTCGATGTTTTTAAAACTTTTAACAAATTTAGTATTTAAAACCAAAGATAGAATGTACTCTTTTATTGATGATCCACAACAAAGAATATATACTGTCCCACGCCTTGAATAATATTTTTTATAAATTTAACAAAGAAAAATTTATAAGGACAAAAAATGTTAGAAGGAAAATACCAAGAGTTTTATAATGAGGTATCAAAAATAATTGATACTAAAAAATTATTTACAGACAAGTTGCATACATTAGCTTATGGAACGGATGCCTCTTTTTATAGATTAATCCCAAAAATTGTAATTAAAACAGACAATGCAAAAGAAGTTGAAGAGATATTAAAATTATCAAATGCAATGGAATTAAGTGTTACATTTAGAGCAGCAGGAACTTCGCTTTCAGGACAAGCAATAAGTGATTCTATTTTAATTGTTACATCTAGAAACTTTAGAGATTTTAGAATCTCTGATGATAAAAGTGCTATTACTTTACAACCTGCACTTACAGGACAAGAAGTAAATAATCTACTTGCACCATATGGTAAAAAAATTGGACCAGACCCCGCAAGTATAAATGCAGCAATGATTGGTGGAATTGCAGCCAATAATGCTTCAGGTATGTGTTGTGGAATTTCACAAAACTCATATAAGACTTTAAAATCTATGAAACTAATTTTTGCAGATGGTACAAAACTAGATACTGCAAATGAAGAATCAAAACAAGCTTTTAAGCTTTCTCATAAAGATTTAATTGAAGGTTTAGAAAAGATTTCTAAGGAAACAAAAAGTGATGAAGAGTTATCAGCTTTAATTGCAAAAAAGTTTAAAATTAAAAACACATGTGGTTACTCAATAAATGCACTAATTGATTTTGATGATGTATTTGAGATTTTACAGCACTTAATTATTGGTAGTGAAGGAACTTTAGCCTTTATTGAAGAGATTACTTATGAAACAGTTGAAGATTTAAAAGATAAAGCTTCAGCACTTATTTATTTTAAAGATGTAAAAGAAGCCTGTAATGCGGTTACTAAAATCAAACTTGCACGTGAAGCAAAAACTATTACAGTAGATGCAGTTGAACTTATGGACAGAGCAGGACTTGCAAGTATTGAAAATGATCCAGCGATGCCAGAGTATATTAAAGATTTTGATGAAAATGTAACGGCACTTCTAATAGAAACAAGAGCAGTAAATGATGAGTCCTTAGATGTTCAAATCAAAGAGCTGGAAGAGTTACTTGAAGAGTTCTCTGTTGTAAGAGATATTTATTTTACAAAAGATGTTCGTGAGTATACTCTTTATTGGAAGATTAGAAAAGGATTATTCCCAGCAGTTGGAGCAGTAAGAGAAGTTGGAACAACTGTTATTATTGAAGATGTTGCATATCCTATTGAAGTGCTAGCTGAAGCTACATTGGAGCTACAAGCACTATTTAAAAAACATGGTTATAGCGAGGCTTTAATTTTTGGACATGCATTAGAAGGTAACTTCCACTTTGTATTTACTCAAGACTTCTCAATTGAATCTGAAGTAAAAAGATATGATGAGTTTATGAATGATGTAGTTTCATCAGTTGCAGTAAAATATCAAGGAAGTTTAAAAGCAGAGCATGGTACAGGAAGAAACATGGCTGCATTTATTGAAGTAGAGTGGGGTAAAACTGCTTATTCAATGATGAAAAGAATCAAAGAAGTATTTGACCCAAAAGGACTTTTAAATCCTGGTGTTATTATAAATGATGATGCAGAAGCTCACCTAAAGAACTTAAAAGCAATGCCTGCAACAAATGAGTTAGTTGATACTTGTATTGAGTGTGGATTCTGTGAGCCTACTTGTCCTTCAAATGATATTACTTTAACTCCTAGACAAAGAATTGTTATAAATAGAGAAATCTCTAAGCTTGAAAGAGAAGGAAACTTTGAGGAGGCTAAAGAGTATAAAGATTTATATCAATATGATGGAATAGAAACATGTGCAACATGTTCTTTATGTTCAACTGCTTGTCCTGTTAAGATTGATACTGGAAGTTTAACAAAACATTTAAGAGCTGAACAAATAAGTTCTAGAGCTGATAAAATAGCTTCTTTTGTAGCAAATAATTTCTCTACAACTTTAAAGGGAATGAAATTTGGTTTAGGTGGAGCTAATTTACTTCATAAGATGATTGGAACACCAAGTATGGAAGGTTTCACTTCTTCTATGAGAGACCTAACAAAAGGAAACTTACCAAAATGGAGTGCAAGTCTACCAAGACCAACTTCAATAGATACAAACTTTGAGCAAAGACTTGTAGATAAAAAAGTTGTATATTTCCCTTCTTGTATAAATAGAACAATGGGAAGAGATAGCAAAACAACAGTTGAAGAAGAACTCTTTGATATAACAGTTAGCTTACTTCAAAAAGCTGGTTACCAAGTACTATTTCCTAAGAATATAGATAGCTTATGTTGTGGAATGCCTTTTTCTTCAAAAGGGTTTAATAAGCAAGCTAAACAAAAAAGTGATGAGTTAGAGCAGGCTTTAAAAGAGATTAGTAATTTTGGAGAGTATCCAATACTTTGTGATACAAGTCCTTGTACTAAAAAGATGCTTGAAAGTTTCCAAGATGGAATGAAGGTTTATGAGCCAATTGAGTTTACTTTAGATGTATTAAAAGAGAATTTAAAGTTTACACAAATAGATGAACCAATAACTATTCATACAACTTGTTCATCAAGAAAAATGGGATTACATGAAAAGTTTATAGAATTAGCAAAAATGTGTTCAACAAATGTAATTGTTCCAGAAAATGTAAAATGTTGTGGTTTTGCAGGGGATAGAGGCTTTACTTTCCCTGAACTTAATCAATCTGCACTTAGATTTTTAAAAGATGATGTAAAAGGTGCGAAATATGCATTTTCTACTTCAAAGACTTGTGAAATTGGTTTAAGCGAAACTTCTGGCTTAGATTATAATTCTATTTTTTATCTAGTGGATAAGTGTACAAATTAAAAAAATAAATAATCTTTTTTTAGAACAAAACAGATATTTACCATTAATTTGGTAAAATGTCTGTTTTTACATTAAACTTAAGTTTAATAGCTACAAAAGGATGAAATAATGGATGGAAAGAGAAACTTGTTTTCAGTTAAGAAAATACTACTTGCTTTAGTAACTTTTGCTTCTTTATCATTTGCGCAGCAATTAGTTGATGCAATAGCACTAGTTGTAAATGATGAACCAATTACACTTTATGATATTGAAAAAAGAAAAGCCCAAGCTAATATAAGCAAAGATAAAGCAGTAAGTCAACTTATTGATGAGGTTTTATTTGATCAATTAGTAGATGACAATAATATTACAGCAGATATTTTTGATGTTAATAACTATTTAGAAAAACTTGCGGCTTCTAATGGAATGGATTTATATGAATTTAAATCAATTATTAGGCAGCAATATAAAGATTATGCAGCATATGAAGAAAAAACAAGACAATTAATCTTAAGAGAGAAATTAACAAATAAACTTGTTAGAGGAAATGTAAAAGTAGCTACAGAAGAGGACTTGAAAATTTATTATGAAAATAATAAAAATATGTTTAAAACAGCATCAAAAGTAAAAGCAATCCAATATTCATCAAAAGATAGAAGAGCTTTAGAAGAAGCTAGAACAAATCCTATGTTAAATATTCAAGGAGTAAATAAAGCTCCAGTAGATTTAGACCAATCTAATTTAAATCCTCAATTAAGATATATTTTAAATGAGACAGCAATAAATAAATTTACTCCTATCTTTACTTCAGATAAACATTATGTATCTTTATTTATTTCTCATAAAGAAAATCAAGATATTATCGCATTTGAAAATGTTAGAGATAGAATATTTAATATAGTAATGCAAGATAGAGAGAAAAAATATTTAAAAGATTATTTTGAAAAACTAAAACTATCAGCTGATATAAAAATAGTAAGATAAAAGGAAATAGATGTTTGAAGTTATTATTGGATTAGAAGTACATGTTCAACTAAATACAAAAAGTAAACTATTCTGTTCTTGTGCAACAAGTTTTGGAGAAGAACCAAATACAAATGTATGCCCAACTTGTTTAGGACTTCCAGGAGCTCTTCCAGTATTAAATAAAGAAGCAGTACATAAAGCAATTATGTTAGGAACTGCACTTAAATCAAAAATAAATAAAAAGTCAGTTTTTAATAGAAAAAATTATTTTTATCCAGACTTACCAAATGGTTATCAAATTTCTCAATTTGAAGTTCCTGTTGTAGGACTTGGTGAATTAGTAATTGATTTTGAAGATGGAACAAGTAAAACTATTGGAGTTACAAGAGCTCATTTAGAAAATGATGCAGGGAAAAATATCCATGCTGGTTCTGTTTCTCATGTGGATTTAAACCGTGCAGGAACACCTCTTCTTGAAATCGTTTCTGAACCAGATATGAGAACAGCAGAAGAAGCTATTTTATATCTTAAAAAGCTTCATTCAATTGTAAGATACCTTGGAATTTCAGATGCTAATATGCAAGAAGGAAGTTTTAGATGTGATGTTAACGTATCAATTAGACCAAAAGGTGATGATAAGTTATATACAAGATGTGAAATTAAGAATATGAACTCATTTAAGTTCATCGAAAAAGCAATTAAATATGAAGTAAATAGACATATTGAAGCTTGGGAAGATGGAATTCACGATACGGAAATTGTACAAGAAACAAGACTATTTGACCCAGAAAAAGGTGAAACTAGATCTATGAGAGGTAAGGAAGATGCTGCTGATTATAGATATTTCCCAGACCCAGACCTTTTACCTCTTATAATTACAGATGAAATGATGGAAAAATATTCAAAAATCCCAGAGCTTCCAGATGAAAAAAAACAAAGATTTGTAAATGACTTTGGTATTAAAGAGTATGATGCTTCAGTTATTACTGCTTCTTTAGAGACTGCAAATTTCTTTGATGAAATGATGAAAGAAGGAATTTCTGGTAAAAATGCAGCAACATGGTTAACTGTTGAGTTACCTGCAAGATTTACAGAGGGAATGACTTTAGAAAACTCTCCAGTAGATGCTAAAAAACTTGCAGGTGTTGTAAAAGCTATTGAAGATGGAACTATCTCTGGAAAAGCAGCTAAAGAAGTACTTGATTACTTAATGAAAAACCCTGATTCAGAAATTGATGCAGTTATTGATGAACTTGGATTAAAACAAGTATCTGATGATGGAGCTATTTTAAAAATTATTGATGGAATATTAGCAGCAAATGAGGATAAAGTAGAACAATACAAAGGTGGAAAAGACAAACTGTTTGGATTCTTTGTAGGTCAAACTATGAAAGCTTCTAAAGGTAGTGCAAATCCACAAAAAGTAAATGAACTTTTAAAACAAAGATTAGGATAATTTATGGCTGAAAAATCTATTGCAGTAATAGGAGCAGGTAAATGGGGACAAGCACTTCATTTTGCCCTTAGCCAAAATCAAAAATGTTTAATAACTTCAAGAACAAAAAGAGATATTAAAGATTTTGTAGACTTACAAACTGCTTTAGATTGTGAATATTTAGTTATTGCTATTCCTGCTCAAGAAATTAGAGAATGGTTACAAGAAAACTTTGTTTTTTCAGGACAAAAAATACTTGTTGCAGCAAAGGGTATTGAAGCAAGTACAGGTGAATTTTTAAATGAAATTTATGAAGAGTTTATTCCTAGAAAAAATATAGGATTTATTTCAGGACCATCTTTTGCAAGTGAAGTTATGCAAGCTTTACCTGCTGCTATTGTAATTAACTCAAAATCAAGAAAGTTATATAAAGAAGTTTCTCCTATGTTTCCAAGATTCTTAAAAACATATTATTCAGATGATGTAATTGGGGCAGAAGTTTGTGGAGCTTATAAAAATGTAATTGCAATTGCTAGTGGAATTTGTCAAGGTTTAAAACTAGGAAATAATGCAAGAGCTTCACTTATTTCAAGAGGGCTTGTTGAGATGCAAAGATTTGGAAAAGAGTTTGGTGCAAGAAAATCAAGTTTTATAGGTCTTAGTGGTGCAGGGGATTTATTTTTAACTGCAAGTAGCGAACTTAGTAGAAATTTTAGAGTTGGACTCGGACTTGCACAAGGAAAAGCTTTAAAAACAATACTAGAAGAGCTTGGAGAGGTTGCAGAAGGTGTTAAAACTTCAGAAGCAATACACAAACTTTCAAAAAAGTATAAAATCTATACTCCTATCGCAAATGAAGTTAAGCTTATTCTTGAAGGTAAAAGTGCTCAAGATAGTCTTAAGGATTTACTTAAAAGTTAGAAAATGAAAACTATCTCATTTTTTAATTTATCTTTGATTTTTCTTCCTTTATTTTTTGTTTGGTTTTATTATTATAAATGGACAAATGATAAAACTGATATACTTATTTCAACTCTTAGAATGCTAATACAACTTTTAATTATAGGATATCTATTAGTTTTTATTTTTAAAACAGATGATATAAAAATAGGAATAGGTATACTTCTTTTTATGCTTTTTGTAAGCTCTTGGATTACTTTACGAAATACAAAAGATAAAAGTATTACTCATTATAAACAGATAGTTTTATCAGTTTTTGTATCAAGTTTCATAAATTTACTTTTAATTGTTTATTTTATTTTACAGTTAGAAAAAATATATGAACCTCAATATGTCATACCCATTGCAGGAATGGTTTTTGCAAGTACAATGAATGCCTTATCCTTGGCAATTGAGCGATTTGAAAAAGAAATAGAAAGAACGAACTTTTTTGAAGCAAGAAAAATAGCTTTTAAAGCCTGTATGATACCCCAAATAAATTCCTTACTTGCTGTAGGATTAGTCTCTTTGCCGGGAATGATGACGGGACAAATTTTATCAGGAGTTGATCCTTTGGTTGCAGTTAGATATCAAATTATGATAATGGCAATGACACTCTCAAGTGCAGGAATAAGTTCAATTGTTTACTTTTCAATTAAAAATAACAAATTATAATAATATTACTTATATTAAGTAGCCTCTAAAGATAGCTTTTTTATAATAATAAGAAGGATTATCATGATTAATTATATATTTATATTCTACTTGGCATTTATCATTATTGCACAAGAAATCTTGTCTGAAAATCAGATTTATTATTTGTATGGTTTTATAGCGGCTACTTTGATTAGTTATATACTAAATAGAATATTTGGCAACCCTTTTTTAAGATTTGAACAATATATTCAAAGAAGAAATAAAGGAACCCATACTTTATTAGGTATGAGCTTTATTCCATTTGAACTTATACTTACTATTGTTTTAATAATATCTACTGGGATATTTCTATTTCTAAAATTTTTTATTTAACTTTTTTTTATGAATTTCTCCCCAAAGATACATTTGTTTTAGTATAGGTTTTAAAGTTTCTCCATATTCTGTTAAAGAGTATTCAACCTTTGGAGGAACTATAGGATAGACTTCTCTATGAATTATTCCATCTTTTTCTAACTCTCTTAGTTTTTGAACTAACATTTTTTGAGTAACTTTAGGAAGCATTCTTTGCAATTCACTAAACCTCAAAGTTTCTCTTCTTAAATACCATAAAATTAAAATTTTCCACTTTCCTGCTAAAATATCAAGAGCAGTTTCAACAGGGCATTTTTCAATTTTTTCTTCAGTTTCAATTTTTTTTGTCATCTAATACTCCATCTTTTCATATGGTATCTTTTTTGATAGTACATATCTTTTTTGTATGTTCTTGTAATTATAACATATATTAGTTAGACTTTTACTAATAAAATAAAAAGGATAATAAATGAAAGCATTAGTAGTAGAAAAAGTTGAAGAAAAAAAGTTTCATTGTGGAGTTAAAGAAGTTGAAATTCCAACTTTAGAAGAAAATGAAGTTTTAATAAAGGTTTCATATTCTGGTTTAAACTATAAAGATGCATTAAGTTCAATAGGTAATCCAGGTGTAACAAGAGTTTTTCCTCATATTACAGGGGTAGATTTAGCAGGAACAATTGAAAAAAGTTCAAGTGAAAAATTTAAAGAAGGAGAAAAAGTTGTTGTTACTGGCTATGATTTAGGAATGAATACAAATGGTGGACATAGTGAATATGTAAAAGTACCAGCTTCATGGGTAGTTAATATTCCTGTAGGAATAAGTGATAAAGAGATTATGACTTATGGAACAGCAGGATTAACAGCAGCTTTATCTGTAAATGAACTTTTAAATAATGGTATTACAGAAGGGAAAATCTTAGTAACAGGTGCAACAGGAGGGGTTGGAAGTATTGCTGTTAGTATTTTAAATAAGCTTGGATTTGAAGTGACTGCAATTTCAGGGAAAGAAGATAAAATTCCATTTTTAAAAGAGCTTGGAGCTTCTGAAGTAATTCTAAGAAATGATTTTGATATTGAAAACAAAAGACCAATGGGGAGTGAAAAGTATGATGGAGTTATTGATACTGTTGGTGGAAATATTTTAGCTGAAGCTTTAAAAATAGTAAAATATGATGGAGTTGCTACTTGTTGTGGATTAACTTCTTCCTTTCAATTAAATACAAATGTATTTCCTTTTATTTTAAGAGGAGTTAGACTTATAGGAATTGATTCAGTTGAATGTAAAATAGAAAAAAAGATTAAAGCTTGGGAAAAATTAGCTAATGAGTTTGCAATAGATACACTAGAAAATTTAACAACAGAAATTAGCTTAGAAGAAATAAAAGAAGCTTATGATAAATTACTACAAGGAAAAGCAGTAGGAAGGTATTTAGTTAAAATATAAGATGAAAAATTCAATTCTTTTATTTATTATTGTATTATTTTTTAACGGTTGTGTAGCAATTACGGGGCACAATCAAACAATGAGAGAATTGGATAAAGTATTTCTTTCTAACTCTTGTAATTATGAAATAATTAATGAAAAAATAGAAGATAATGAGGATATTTTATTTTGGAGCCTTCAAGGAGGTTCCTTAGCAAGAAATTGTAAAGATTACAAAAGAAGTAATGAATTTTTTGATAAAGCAGAACAAGAGTATAAAAAAATAGATATTCAAAATACTTTGAAAAATATTTCTCAAGGAACAAAAGAGGTTCTTGTAAATAACAATATAAATGCTTATGAGGGAAATATTTATGAAAGAATAATGGTTAATACTTATAAAGCATTAAATTTTGCTAGTTTAGGTGACCATTCAAATGCAAGGGTGGAGTTTAACCGAACTTTAGACAGACAAAGAAGAGCAAAAGAATTTTTTGAAGATGAAATTAAAAAGAAAAAAGAACAACTTTATAAACAAGAATCTCAAACTATTAAGAAACTTGTAGAAAACCCAAAAAGCCAAAATATAGTATATAGTCAGTATAAGAATTTATTAAGTGATTTTCAAGCTTACCCTAATTTTATAAATCCTTTTTCTTCATATCTTGCTGGTATTTATTTCTTTTTACAAAAGGATTATCAAAAAGCAAGAACTCTTTTTAAAGAATCATTACAAATGAATCCAGATAATAAGCAAATAAAAGAAGATTACCTATTAAATGAAAGATTTTTAAAAAATGAAAAAGATACAACTAATTATCTTTGGCTTATATATGAAAATGGGCAAGGAATATATAAGGAAGAAAAAAGATTAGACCTTCCTTTATTTTTAGTTAGTAATAGAGTTCTTTATACTGCTATTGCTCTTCCTAGTTTGAAAGAAAGAAATTATTCTTATGATTATCTACAGATAAAAAATCAAAAAACTATAGAAATTTGCAGTATGGATACTATTATAAAAACAGAGTTTAAAAAAGAGTTTCCTCTTATTCTTTCGCAGGCAATTTTAAATTCATTAACAAAAACTTTAGCACAGTATGAATTTCAAAGGAAATCAGATGCTTTAGGAAGCTTTCTTTCTATTATGTATCAAGGATTAACAACAAGAGCAGATGTAAGAATATGGAATAATCTTCCCAAATCTTTTGAAAGTAAAAGAATAGAATTAAAAGAAAATCCTATTATTATAAAAGATGACAATGAAAATATAATTGAATTAATTTCTATTCCTAAGGGAAAAAATGCCATTATCTATATAAAATCTGAAATTAGAGGGAAAAATACTGTTCATAGTATTTTATATTAAGGAGTAAAAATGAAAAAAATAAGGTTTTTAGTTGTAACAATTTTTTTAATAGTGTTTTTTACAGCTTGCTCTACAAAAAGTCATTATGTAGGAGAAGGAACAAAAGAGAAATCTCCTATAACGTTAGGATTAGATAGTAGAGACTTTGAAAAAGCAGCTAGTAATATGGTCAAATCTTTACTTGAAAGTGGGACCTTAAATAGAAATGATACAAATAAATCAGTTCTTATGATAAGTGATATATTGAATGATACAACACAGCGAGTTAATGTAAAAATGTTAACTAAAAAGATTAGAGTTGCTATTTTGAAATCAGGAAAAGCAATAGTAACAACAGCCCTAGGAACCCAAAGAGATGATACTGCACAAGAAGTAAGAAAATTAAGAGGGAATGAAGAGTTTAGACAAGATACAATTGCAAAAAAACATACTCTTTATGCTCCTAATTTATCTTTATCAGGTGAAATTTTACAAAGAGTATCTAGAACAGACGATGATGATCAATATGTTGAATATTATTTTCAAATGACTTTAACAAATATAGAATCAGGTTTAGCTATTTGGGAAGATGAAACTATTATTGAAAAAGTTGGTTCAAACGATAGTGTAATTTGGTAGAATTGTGTGATTATTCAATCACACAATTTGCATCTTTTGTTAAATTTATTTCATGTTCTTTTGCATACTCTTTACCCCAATCATGGAGTTTTTGTAAAATAGGAATTAGTTTCTCACCGTCTTTTGTTAATTCATATTCAACCTTTGGAGGAATGACTGGATAAACAATCCTTTTTACAATTCCTACATCTTCTAGTTCTCTTAATTGTTGAGTTAACATTTTTTGACTAATGTATGGTATTAGTTTTTTAAGTTCTCCATTTCTTTTCACACCTTTTTTTAAAGCCCAAAGAACCATACCTTTCCATTTTCCTCCAATCATATCTGTTGCAAGTTGAAAAAAACAGTTGTAAATCTTTGCTTCCATGTTGAACCTTTTTAATTTATTATAAAGAAAAAAAGTTTTATAGGAACTTAAAAGTAACTATAGTACTAAATAGTACATACTTGACAATATTTTACTATTAAGTTAATATACTCTTACAAAAAAATAAAAGGATAATTTATGGGTAAATATATTGAATTAACAAATGATAATTTTGATGCAACAGTAAAAGAAGGTGTATCTTTAGTAGATTTTTGGGCTCCATGGTGCGGACCTTGTAGAATGCTTGCTCCTGTTATTGATGAATTAGCAGAAGACTTTGATGGAAAAGCAAATATTTGTAAAGTAAATACAGATGAGCAACAAGATTTAGCGGTTAAATATGGAGTAAGATCAATTCCTACAATTGTATTTATGAAAGACGGAGAAGTAGTTGATACTTTAGTTGGTGCACAATCTAAACAAGCATTAGCTGATAAAATAAACTCACTATAATCAAAATATAAAGAAGTAGTATCTAACTACTTCTTTTTCTCTCTTTCTTTTTTATAACTTCATAATTAAAATTAGATAAAATACCAAATCAAAAACAATTTAGGAAAATTGATGCAACAGTTTTTAGAAGAATCAAAAAAAGTAAGTAAACAAATAGCTACACTTAGTGGTGAAATAAAAAATAGAATTTTAAATGAAATGGCAGATGCTTTAATCGAAAATTGTGATTATATTATTGGTTGCAATGAAAAAGATATGAGCGTAGGAAGACTAGGAAACCTTGATGAAGCTCTTTTAGACAGACTTCTTCTTACAGGTGATAGAGTAAATGAAATGGCAAAAGCTATAAGAGAAATAGCTTCTTTAAAAGAACCAGTGGGAAGAACTCTTGATGGTTGGGTTACGGAAAATGGTTTAAATATTCAAAAAGTATCTATCCCTATTGGAGTAATTGGAATAATTTATGAAAGTAGACCAAATGTTACTAGTGATACAGCAGCACTTTGTTTTAAAAGTGGAAATGTTTGTGTTTTAAAAGGTGGAAAAGAAGCAGAAAACTCAAATAAAGCAATTGCTGATATTCTAAGACATGTTTTAGCAAAAAACAAATTACCAGAGCAAGCAATATCATTATTACCTGATTCAAGTAGAGAAGGGGTTGCAAATTTAATTAAACAAGATAAGTATGTAGACTTAATAGTTCCAAGAGGGGGAGAAGCTTTAATTAAATTTGTTAGTGAAAACTCTACTGTTCCAGTTGTTAAACATGATAAAGGATTGTGTCATGTATATTTAGATAGAGATGCAAATCATCAAAAAGCCATAGAAATTGCTCTAAATGCAAAATGTTCAAGACCAGGTGTTTGTAATGCAATGGAAACTTTACTTATACATAAAGATATAGCAAGTTATATTTTACCTCCTTTACATGAAGCTTATGAAAAGTACGGAACAGAGCTTAAAGGTTGTGATTTAACAAGAAAGTATATTGATATTCAATGTGCTACACATGAAGATTATGATACTGAGTATTTAGCAAATAAGTTAAATATAAAGATTGTAAATGATATTGATGAAGCTATTGATCATATTTCAAAATATGGTTCAGGGCATTCTGAAGCAATTATTAGTGAAAACTATTCAATGGTAAATAAGTTTTTAAATGAAGTAGATGCTGCCTGTGTTTATGCAAATGCAAGTACAAGATTTACTGATGGTGGAGCTTTTGGTCTTGGGGCAGAAGTAGGAATTTCTACAAATAAACTTCACTCAAGAGGTCCAATGGGAATAAATGACTTAACAACTTTTAAATATAAAGTTTATGGAAACGGTCAAACAAGATAGGAATCTTCCTATCTTATTTTGTTATCTTTGACTCAAAGCTAATTTTATAGCTAGACTACCTAATACAAAAGAAGTAAGAATATTTAGTACTTTAGAAATACTAGGGTTTTTTACTAACTTTTCGCTTAATACATTACCTGCAATTCCAATTAAAGAAAAAACTATTATCGTTAAAGCCATAAATATGAAACCTAAAATAATCATTTGCATTGGTACATTTCCTAATTGTGTATTTACAAATTGAGGCAAAAAGGCAAGGAAAAAAATAGATACTTTAGGGTTTAATATATTCATAACAAAACCTTTTATATAAAGTTTTTTCAACTCTTTTGTTGAATCTTGAATTGACAAGTCTAATTTTTCATTTCTATGTTTAAAAGCTTGATATGCAATATAAAGTAGATATGCTGCACCAATATATTTTACAAGATTAAAAGCAAGTTCAGATGTTTGGAAAATAACTGATATTCCAAATGCAGCAGCAGAAGTGTGAATAATAATACCAGAACAAAGTCCAAGGGTTGTAACAATTGCTGCTTTTTTACTTTTTGTTATTCCTTGTGTTAAAACATAGATATTATCTGGTCCGGGAGCAAGGCATAATAAAAAAGAAGCAATAATAAACATATATAAAGATGTGATATCAATCATAATAACTCTCCTAAGTAGCAATTATATTAAAAAGATACTTTATAATAATTAATAGTATATTTAGCTTAGTATAACTATAATTGATACTAAATATCAAAACCAAGGAAAATTATGACAATAGGTAAAAAGACAAGAAAATTTGAGCTTTTTAGAAAGTTTGGACAATATTTTTTTATGGTACTTCTTCTAATTACCATATGTTTACAAACCTATGAATTTTTAATGTATAGAAATAGTTATACTTTATCTACTATCTTAGGTTTTGGATTCTTTACTTTATATTTTAGGCATTTCTATGGAATAGAAGCCTTATTAAAAAGATTTGATAAACTTGATAAGGAAGCAAGAGAAGAAGCTTTAAAAGACTGAAAATAAAGCTTTATAAAATAATACCACTAAATGAACACCTTTTCTTTTTAAACTTCTAGATATAAAAATCTAGGAGTTTAATTATGAGTTTTTCTAAAAAAAGATATTTTACTTATCTTTTTATCACAATAATCGTTTTTGTAATGCCCTTTATAAAGATAAATGGTAACCATCTTCTTCTTTTATCTTTTGATAAAATGCAATTTCATTTTCTTGGACTTGCTTTTAATATGAATGAGTTATATGTTATGCCATTTTTACTAATGTTTTTATTTATTGGAATATTTGCAATGACATCTATTTTTGGTAGAGTTTGGTGTGGTTGGGCTTGTCCTCAAACTATTTTTAGGGTTATTTATAGAGATTTAATTGAGTCAAAAATATTAGGTCTTAGAAGAATTAAAAATAAGCAAAAAGAGCTTGATTACTCAAAAAACTCTACTAAAATAAAAAAATATATCTCTTTATTCCTGTGGGGCATAATTTCTTTACTTGCTTCAATAAATTTTATGTGGTATTTTGTTCCTCCTGAGGATTTCTTTTTATATCTTCAAAATCCTTTAGAACATTTTTTTATGATAATGTTTATTCTTAGTACAGCTTTATTTCTTATTTATGATATTGTTTTTATGAAAGAAGATTTTTGCACCTTTGCTTGTCCTTATTCAAGAATACAATCTACTCTTTATGATAATAACACAAAACAAGTTGTTTACAATACAAATAGGGGAGGAGAAATTTACCAAAACTCAGAAAAGTCTATTTTAAATATTAAACAGTGGAGTGGAAATGAAGAGTGTACCACTTGTGAAGCTTGTGTAAAGATTTGTCCTACTCATATTGATATTAGAAAAGGTTTGCAAGTTGAGTGTATAAACTGTCTTGAATGTTCAGACGCTTGTAGTACTGTTATGGGGAAACTTGGCAAAAAGTCTTTGATTTATTGGGAAAGTACAAATGAAGTAATAAATAATAAACTCTCTCCTTTATTTTCTTTAAAAAATCTTGTTTATATAGTATCTTTATTTTTATGTTTAGCCTTTGCTTTATATTTTACAGGAGAAAAAGAAGATTTTTTAGTAAATATAAATAAAACTACAAAACTTTATGGAATAAAAGAAAATACAGTTACAAACAATTATGTTTTAACAATTCATAATACAAATAAAAAAGAGTATACCTTTGATATAGAAATTCTTGATTCTAGTTTCAAAATAAAAAGATATAGACCACTTAAACTGCAAGGAAAACAAAGACTAAAAACTGTATTAATCTTACAAACCTCAAAAGCTTTAAAAACTACAAATAAAAAAGATAGTGCATATAAAGTAAAAATAAATATTTATGCAAAAGAGAATAAAGAAATAAAAGTTCAAAGAGAATTGTCTTTTATTTATCCTAGAAAAGATTTGCTTAAATAGCTTTTTCAAAAAGAAGGATAAATAAAGAACCTTCTTTTTGTGAAACTACTTGTATTTTTCCTTTAAAACTTTTTTCAATAATTAATTTAGATAAATATAATCCTAATCCAGTTCCTTTTTCTTTTGTTGTAAAATAAGGTTCAAATATCTTTTCTTGTATTTTTTTATTTATGCCTTTTCCATTATCTTTTATATGAATACTAACATCAGCAGAATTTGAATCAATAATTATATTAATAAAAGGTTTTTCTATATCACTTAAAGCATCACTAGCATTTGATACAAGAGATAATATAACTTGTGAAAGTTCGTTTTTACTTCCAAAAACTTTTATATTTTCATCTTTTAAAAAACTTATTTCATATTGAATATTTCGTTTTTTCAAGTCTTCTTCTAAAATATAAAGGCTATTTTCAATAGCTTCTTTTACTAAAAAAGTTTCCTTTTGTTTTGAAGGAGTATAAAACTCTTTAAATTCTTCTATAGTATTTGAGAGAAACTCGATTTGTTCTTTAGCTTGATAATATTTTTTATTAAAATAATCTATATCTAGCTTTTTATTTTCTAGTCTATTTTTTATATTGATTAAAATATATGAAAGATTATTAAGTGGTTGCCTAAACTGATGGGCAATATTAGCTATCATCTTTCCACTTTCTGCCATTTTTGATTGTTGTAAAAGCATTTGTTCAAAATCTTCATTTTTTTGTTCCAAACGGTTATATTTATGGGATACAGAAAAAGTGAATAAAATAGCTTCAATAGCAAAGGCTAAAAGAACAATATCTAAAAATCCTTTCTCTTCATAAAAGTTTTTAAAATCCAAAATAAAAAGTGTAAAACAAAGAATAGACCATCCCGCACTATAAATAAGTGTAGGACCTGCATTTTTTAAATTAAAAATAACAGAAATAAATAAAATGGCATAAATAATTGTAAAAGGAAGATACTCAAATAAAATATAGTGATAAAAAGCAGTTAATATTACTATATTTAAAAGCAAAGTATTGATTATTAGTTCTTTAAAGGTTTTAACTTTTGGAATAAACTTCCCTTCATAAAAATTTATTGCAAACACTAAAGCAAGTAAAGTTGCAAATAAGAGTGAAATTTGTTCTATATAATGAGAAATATTAAATAATGAACTATAAGCTAAAATATAAATAAGAGAAAAAATTTGCATAAGACAATATGAGATATAAAAGAATTCTTTTGAGTAAATATACCTAATAAAAGTATAAACAATAGTCATAATAACAATTCCAAAGATTATTCCATAAAGAAGAATATTAAAATCATCAAAGCTCAATTTTATAGCCTAATTTAGAGATATTAAGTATTAAGTCCTTTGGTATTTTTGTTTTTAAATTTTTAATTAGAGTTTTTAAGGCATCTTTTGTCATAGCACTATCTTGCCAAATAAAATTTTCAATTTCTTCATAAGTGATAAATCTATTTTTATTTTTAATTAGAAGTGACAATAAATCTAACTCTTTTTTTCTTAGTTTTATAATCTCTTTATCTTTTAATAAAACTTGGTTAAAAGTATCAAAGATAGTATGATTATCTAAATGTATTATATTTGACTCATTATTTTTTAAAGTATTAATACATATTTCAAGAGCTTTTTTTAATTCATTTTCACAAATTGGCTTTGTAAGATATTTTACAAGTTGTAACTCAATAGCCTCAAATAAGTACTCTTTTGTTGAAAAGGCAGAAAGAATGATAATCTGTGTTTGCTTATCTTTTTGTCTTATTTTTCTTATAAATTCTAAACCATTTAGTTTTGGCATTTGAATATCAGAGATTATTATATGAGGATTTTCTTGGTTATAAATTTTTAAAGCACTTAAGGCATCTTTTGCTTCATAAACTTTATCAAAATAGTTTTCAAGGTATTCTATTCCATTTTCTCGAGCAATATCATCATCTTCAACATATAATATTTTTATGTTTTTTGTTAATTCCTTTTGCATCTTTTATTATATCTCTTAATTTCTTTACTACTGAATAATTGCTATAATTTTCAAAATTTTTTCAAGGGTTTATATGGTAAATCAATCAATCTTTAGAGAGTATGATATTAGAGGTATTGTTGGAAGTGAGTTAAATAAAGAATCTGTAAAACTTATAGGATACTTTTTTGGAAAAAGAGTTTTTGAAAAGTTTGGTGAGAAATCTTTTATTGCAATTGGTTTTGATGCAAGAACTCACTCTCCTGAACTTTTCTCTTATTTAGCAAGTGGACTAAATGCCGCTGGTTGTAAAGTCTTAAATATGCAAATGGTTGCCACAGGAATAAACTATTTTGCAAATTATCAGACATTTAATATAGAAAATGAAAAAGTAACTCCCAGTGCTTCAATTATGATTACAGGTAGTCATAATCCTAGTGAATATAATGGTTTTAAAATAACATTTGATAAAAAGCCTTTTTTTGCAGAAGATATTTACTCTTTAGGAAATGAGATAATAGCTTCAAATATAGATATTGAAGACAATGATAAAGCTTATGAAATAGATGTGAAATCTTTATATATTGATTTTATATTAAAAGAATTTGCTTCTTTAAAAGCGATGAAAGAAAAGGTTATTATTGATTGTGGAAATGGGGTTGCAGATACAGTATTAACAGAAATTTTAGATAAATTGCAGTTAAACTATGAAGGTTTATATTGTGAACCTGATGGCACTTTCCCTAATCATCATCCAGACCCAAGTGTTGAAGAAAATTTACATGATATTAAGAAGAAACTAGAAGGTGACTTTGATTATGGTTTTGCATATGATGGAGATGCAGATAGAATTGCATTTTTAACAAAAAAACATAATGTAAAAGGTGACATAATGGCATTGCTTTTTTCTAAAAATATAGAAAAACCTGTAGTTGTAGGTGAAGTAAAATGTACGCAAGTTATGTATGATCTTATAAATCAAAGAGGAAAAGCTTATATGTATAAGACAGGGCATTCTAACTTAAAGGTAAAATTAAAAGAAGTAAATGCTCATTTAGCTGCTGAGGTTTCAGGACATATTTTCTTTAATGATAGATATTATGGCTTTGATGATGCAATATACGCAACTTTTAGAGTCTTAGAACTTATTAGAAATGGTATGGATATTGATAAAGAAATAGATGCTTTACCAAAAACATATTCTACAGAAGAAATAAAAGTTGAAACAAGTGAAGAAGAAAAGTTTTTGTTGATGGATAAATTAAAAGAACTTTTACAAAATCCACCAAAAGATTTTCCTAAAATCAAGGATATTATTGATGTTGATGGAGTAAGAGTTATTTTTGAAAAAGGTTGGGGCTTAGTTAGAGCTTCAAATACAACACCAGTACTTGTGACAAGATTTGAATCAACTGATGAAAATGAAGCAAAAAAGTATGAAAAACAATTAAATAATTTAATAAAAGAAGCAAAAAATGAACTTAGTAGCACTACAAACTAAAACAAGTGATAATTTCAAAGAAAATTTAAAAAACTTAAAGACTTTAATTAATTCTTGTGAAGATGGATCTTTTATCTTAGCACCAGAAGTATGCCTTACTGGTTTTGCATATGAACGAATGGATGAAGCAGCAGAGTTTGCTCAAAAAGCAATAAAAAAATTAAAAAAATATTCAGAGAATAAAACTATTGCAATAACACTTATAGAAAAAGAAGATATTGATTTTTTTAATACTTTATATATTTTTCATAATAAAAAAATAATTCATACCCAATCAAAACATAAGCTATTTCCTTTAGGGGATGAACCTGATTATTTTAGTAAAGGGAAACTAGATAATATGAAAATCATAGATATAGATGGTTTTAAAGTAGCAACATTAATATGTTTTGAAGTTAGATTCCCTAAATATTGGTTAAAAGTTTTAGGTGCTGATTTGATTTTAAATCCTTCAATGTGGGGGATTAAAAGAAAAAATCACTTTGAAACTATGACAAAAGCTTTAGCTGTTGCAAACCAATGTTATGTTTTAGCAGCAAATGCTGCGGATGATAATATGGCAAAAGGAAGTGGAATAATTACTCCTTGGGGAGAAGAAATTAGAGATGATTCAAAAGACAAAATAGAACATGAAATGCAACTTTCTGAAATTAAAAAGATTAGAAAATATATTGATATTGGACTAAAGAAAAAATGAGTAAGTCTATAATCTTTGTTTGTTTAGGAAATATTTGTAGGTCTCCTTTAGCTGAAGGAATTGCAAAAGAGTATATTAGAAATAAAAAACTTGATATTTATATAGAAAGTGCAGGAACAGGAAGTTGGCATATAGGTGAAGCACCTTGTGAAAATTCTATTAAAGTTGCACATCAAAATGGTATTGATATTTCAAGGCAAAGGGCAAAACAAATAAAAATAGAAGATTTTGAAAAGTTTGATTATGTAATTGGACTTGATGATTCTAATGTCTCAAATCTAAAAAAACTTGGCTGCAAAAAGGTTTTTAAATTAGGAGACTTTGGATATGAGGGGGAAGATGTTCCTGACCCATATTTCTTTAATGGATTTGAAGGCTTTGACAAAGTCTTTTCAATGATAAATACTTGTACTAAAAATTTTATTAACGAAATAAAAAACATATAAAAAAGTTAAATTTTATTAAAAATTTAACTTTTTTTCTATTCTTTTAACAAAAAAATCAAAATTACAATTAAAAAAAAATTCTAAAAAAAGCTCAAAAAAAGCCACTTAGAGACTATATAGCAGTACTTTAAGAAAATTTTCAGTTTATTTAGCAGTTTTTGGATTTATAATTTCAAAGTAGAATAAGGCAAAGAAAATATTGTTGTACTTAAGCTCTTAAGTACTTTTAGTCTTATATTTAGGAGAGACAAATAAATGATAAAAAAAATTGCTATTTTAGCTTTTTTATCTTTTTCAATATTAAATGCAAATATAGATGTTGAAAATACGTTAGAAGATAAATTTGCATCATGTGAAAAAGCATATGATGATTGTTTAACACAATGTGAAGAAAAAGAAAATTCTTATGATGAGTGTAGTTCTCAATGTGAGACAAAGTTATATGAATGCCAATCAGAAGTTGAAGAAGCATTAGAGAATTCAAAAGAAGAACTAAACTAAATTACTTGTAACACACCTTGTTCTACACTTTTTTTTAAGGCATAAAAATGAAATTTAAGAAGCTATCTATTAAAAAATCAAGTGAATTAATATCAAATATTGAAAACTTCACTTCTTTTCTAGATACTTTAAAACAGTTAATAAGAGTACCATCTGTAATTGGTTATGAACACTCATTTTTCTTATATTTAAAAAGAGAACTAGATGAATTAGGGATTAAAACATTTTATTATGATGGTATTTTAGTTTCACAAGGAAGTGAACCAAATGATGGAATGTTAAGTGCACATATTGATAGGCATGGATTAGTGTGCACTGGTCCAAATGAGTTTCAATTTGCAGCATTTCAAAGTAAAAATAGAACAGATTTAAAGGGAAATTCAGTATCTGAACAAACTTATCAAACTATTGCATCTAGATTTATAAACCAACAAGTTCAAGCATATGAACCTTGGTCAGGAAGTTATCTAGGAATAGGGCAGATAAATGAAGTCTATATGAATGAACAGATAAATAACTTAATGTTCAAAATTGATGGTTTAGAACACTTGTTACCGGGTACTCCAGTTGCTTTTGTAGATAAGTTAAATATTGATGAAGAATTGATTTCTGCTCAGCTAGATAATGTTATCTCCGCTGCTATTATAATTTATTTGTATAAAAGTGGATATCAAGGAACAGCATTTTTTACTGCACAAGAAGAGGCAGGAAGAAGTTGGAGGTTTGTATATGATTGGTTTAAAAAAAATGAGTTGACTACTTCTGAATTATTAGTTTTAGATACAAGTCCTTATAGTACTAGGAATGAAGCAGAACTTCAAGATGTTGTTTTAAGAAATAGAGATGCAAATGCAAGGTTTAAATCTCCATTGTTAAAAATACTAAAAAATTTTTGTCATAAAAATAACATAAACTTCTCTTGTAAAGATAGTTATATACAAGAGAAAAATAAAATTTTAAGTGAGCAAAACCTTCCTTTGCTTTCTTTAGGAAGTACAGAGTTAGGAAGAATAGTAAAAGAGTCAAAAGGCTCAATTCAAGGAACAACTTTACAAATACCAACTACTGGTTACCATACAGTAGAAGAAACAGCGAGTGTAAGGTCTGTAAAAAGTGTATTGTATATTTTAAAAAATATTTTAATTAAAGATGAAAGTGAATAATGAAAATAGCGATATTATCAAGAAATGAAAAATTATATTCAACAAAAAGATTAATAGAGGCTTGTGAACAAAGAGGGCATGGAGTAGAGGTAATTGATACTCTTTCTTGTTATATGAATATTACATCAAATAACCCTAAAATTCATTATAAGGGAAGAATATTAGATGAGTTTGATGCTATTATCCCAAGAATTGGTTCGGATGTTACATTTTATGGAACTAGTGTTGTAAGACAATTTGAAATGATGGGCGTTTATACTCTAAATAAATCTATTGCAATAACAAGATCAAGGGATAAATTAAGATCAATGCAAATTTTAGCAGGACATAATATTGCTTTACCTATTACAGGCTTTGCAAGTTCTGCTGATGATATAAAAGATTTAATTCAAATGGTAGGCGGAGCACCTTTAGTTGTAAAACTATTAGAAGGAACTCAAGGTTTAGGGGTAGTTCTAGCAGAAACAAATAAAGCAGCAGAGAGTGTTCTTGGAGCTTTTATGGAATTAAAAGCAAATATCTTAGTTCAAGAATATGTAAAAGAAGCACAAGGAGCTGATATTAGATGCTTTGTAATTGAAGACAAGGTTGTAGCTTCAATAAAAAGACAAGCCCCTGATGGAGAGTTTAGGTCAAATTTACATAGAGGAGGAACTGCAAGTTTAGTTGAAATTTCAAATCAAGAGAAAGGATTAGCAATACAAGCAGCAAAAGTTCTTGGATTAAGTGTTGCAGGAGTTGATATCCTAAGAACACAAAAAGGTCCGGTTGTAATAGAAGTTAACTCTTCTCCAGGCTTAGAAGGAATTGAAACTGCTTCAAAAGTTGATATTGCATCTTTGATTATTGAATATATAGAAAACAATTCAACAATTGAAAATAAAAAAAGTAAGAATAATTTATAGGTAAAAAGGTGAAAATAAAATCTTATAAAACAATGGTAAAAGAGTACTATGAAGAACTTTGGAATAAACATAATAAAGAGTATATTGATATTCTTTTTGATGATGAAATAGAGTTTCATGGTTCTTTGAACATTCAAACAAAAGGTAAAAAAGAGTTTGAAGAGTATATGGATAAAGTTATAACTGGAATTCCTAATCTTTATCATGGAATAGAAGTAATGATAGAAGAAGACTCAAAAATAGCAGTAAGAGCAGTTTATAATGGAACTCATAAAGGAAAACTTTTTGAATTTGAAGCTACTAATAATAGAATCAAATATAATGGGGCTTCTTTTTTTAAATTTAAAGATAACAAAATAGTTGATATTTGGGTTCTTGGTGATTTAGCAACCTTATATAAACAGTTGCAAAAATAGATTTATAGTAGATTGTTTATTATAAGGAAATATATTGGCAAACTATTATGATATTTTTATTGGCAATTATGAACTAGAAAACCCTATTATGAAAACTATTTATGATATAGCAAGTTGTATAAAGCTAAGAAGGGATTATATGGGAGCTATTAATCTAATTTTAGAAAATAACTTAACATTGGAAGATGTAGTCTCAAGAACAGCAAGGCTTACTTTAAAAGATGTGGTAACCTTAGCGGATATTTTAATTTCAAGGAAATAAAAGTGTTAGAGTCATTTATTTATGAGTTAAGAGCAAATGATGTTAAAGAAGAGCATATTGACTTAATTATGGAAAAAGTAAAAAATAGACTATCAGAGGAAAATGTTGATATTGAGTTACAAAAGTTAGGGTATCAAAAGATTTTCACTGTAGATTATGATGATTATGACGATATATATAATTATGACTTAGATGATGAAGATTAATTCATCATCTAATTTTTGGGTTTCTTGATAGATTTTTTGCTTCTATTAACCAGTTATCATTAGAAATTTGATTCTCTTCAAGTTTTAAATACTCTTCAACCCATTTACAGTTTTTTTCTGACCATTCTGAGATTTGATCAAAATGAAAGATACCAAGTTCATTTAGTTTTACTTCTATATTCTTATCAATACCTTCAATTTGCTGTAGGGAGTCTTTTCCCATGGGTCTTGGAGCACTTCTAATTATGGGCTTATTGTAAATATTACTTTGAGCTCCAACATTTGAGACAGTATTTGCACTATAAATAGTACTTTGATTTTTTTCTCCTACCATTTTCCCTGCAATAAAACCAATAAAAAATCCTATTACAGCTGCTATTATTAAGCATAAAACTATTTGAGATGCTATTTCTACCACTTTTTATTCCTCTACTATATTGAACTCAACTCTTCTATTTACTTTTGAATATCCACTTGGAGAGTTTTCTACAAGGGGAATATATTCTCCATATCCTCTTGCTTTTACTCTGTTTTTATCAAAGCCATATTCAATCATTTGTTTTTTTACTTCAACTGCTCTATTTACAGATACATTATAATTATATTTTTTAGAACCAGCTGCATCAGTATGTCCTGCAACTTCTATTTTAATATTTGGATAGTTATTTAAGATTTTAACAACTGTACTTATAGTTGTTAAGCCTTTTTGTGTAAGTTCATTACTAGATTTTTTAAAAACAACAGGATATTTTGTAACATAGTCTCTGATTCTTATTTGTAGTAGTTGACTATCAAGAGACATCTCTTCAATAGGTTTTTCTGCTCTTGTTCTTTTATATCTCTTATCTGTAGTTATTAAAGGAGTATCAGGTTTTTCAATAAAAATAGTATTTTCTTTTTCTTCTTTTTGTATTTTTATCTCTTCTTTTTTAGGTTTTTCTTTAACTGCAAGACTTTTATCTTTCTCTAAAGGTGGGACTATTTCTTCTTTCTTTTGAATACTCTCTTCCTTTAGCATAGGTGTTGTTGTAATAGGTTCTTCAAAAGCTTCAGGATATACTTTCTTGTGTAAGGAGTCTAAATGAGTAGTTACACATAAAATAATTAGTAATATAAGAAATAAAATTAAAAAAAATATTTTTTTACCTGGACTCATACTCTATCTTTGTGGAAAATTTAGTTATTTTATCTTATTTTTAATCAAAAGTATTTGAAACATATCCATAAATTACTTATTTCTATAAATTATTATTTAATTTTAAAGTTATATTCTTAAGATTTATCTTCTTTTTTCTTTAGTTTAAAAGTGAAACTTGTTCCTTCTCCTTCTTTAGATTCTACATTAATTTTTATTCCGTATGTTTTACAAATATGATAAACAATACTTAATCCTACCCCAAAACCACCTTGTTCTTTTGTTGCTCTATAGTATCTTTTAAAAATATCTTTTAATCTATCTTTTTTTATTCCAATACCTGTATCTTTCACTGTTAAAATATAGTCTTTTAGTTCTACAGAAATAGTTCCATTTATTTTATTATATTTGATAGCATTTGAAACAACATTATTGAACATACGAATAAAACTCTCTTTATCTATTTTATAAATAGTTTTCTCTAATTCTGAATTAATAGTTAGTTTCTTTTTATTTGCAAAAGCTTGGAAGTATTCAAGTTGTTCATTTATAACTTCATCTAAAGATATATTTCTAGGTTCGTGAATCTTTTTATTATCTTGTAAAAATAAATAAACTAAGTCTTTGTATATTTCTGAAATTCTTTTTGCACTTAAATTTATTCTTTGCATATTTTTTTCTGTCAAAGGTGCTCCTTTTCCTGTAGACATTAAAATAGCAGTAATAGGAGTATTTAATTCATGGGTTGTATCTTTTATAAAAGTATTTAACTTTCTTCTTTCATTGATAATTGGGTTAATAAACAAATTTGCTAAGTAGTATCCTATTAAACTTAAGAGAGAAAAAATTAAAACAAAATAAAAAACAATATCTTCAAGTAATTCTTTTCTAATCTTTATGAAACTATTTTCTTGAATGGCAATGTGGTATACGCCAAGGTGACCTTTTGGAGTACTATCTACTAAGATGTAACTACCTTTTATCCTTTGAATAGGTTCTTTTGTATTTACCTCTTCTTGAATGTTCCCTGCAATTTTATTATGATTTATGTCATATAAAGCATATTTATATTGAATACTATCAGATATTTTGGAAGTATCAATAGATAAACCAGACATATCTGCATATATAATATTTGCTGAAATCTTAGAAGCAATATTTTGCATATTTGAAGAAACTAAGTCATAATAAAGTTTATATTCAATTTTATAAAACTGCCAAAAAATTATAGTAAGAAGAATAAAAGAAGAACCTAAATAAAGTCCTAAAAATCTAAGAAAAGTGATTCTCTCATTTCTTGTTAAATCTATAACCTACTCCTTTTATTGTTTCTATATAATCTTCTCCTACTATTTTTCTTATATTTTTTATATAAGTTCTTATCGTAGAAGAAGTTGGTGCTGACTCATATGACCAGATATTCGAAGATAATTCATCTTGCGAAACACACCTATTTGTATTTTTTAAAAGGTACTTTAAAACTTGTGCTTCTTTTAATGGAAGTTTTGTTTTTATTCCTTCATAGTTAATATAATTTAATTTAGTGTTAAATTTAATTTTTTCATCAATAGCTAGTTCATCTGTATCTAAATGAAGTAGCCTTTTTATATTGTTTATTCTTAATTCTAATTCTTTTAATTCAAAAGGTTTTTTCAAATAATCATCAGCCCCTGCATTAAAACCTTCTTCTATATCTTCAATAGAGTTTAATGATGTTATAAAAATTGCAGGTGTGGTAATTGATTCTTCTCTTAAACTTTTTAAAAAGTCAAAACCAGTTATTGTTGGAACATTTACGTCTAAAATTAGTAAGTCAAATTGTTCATCATATATAGTCTCACTTGCTTTCATCCCATCATAAACACAAGTTACAGTATAACCTAGACCTTCTAAAAATTCTTCAATTATTTCATTTAGTATTAAATCATCTTCAAGTAGTAGTATTTTCATAAATTGAAGTATAACATAGAATAAAAAAATAAATCTACACAGGTTCTACACAATAACTTTACAAAACTTTATTAAAATTTTAATATCACAAAAAAAAGGAGTAAAGAATGAAAACTTTATTAAAACTATTTGCAGCAGGACTACTTTCAGTTGGCTTAGCAAATGCAACACCACATTCAATAGACAAAGGGCACTCAGATGTAGGTTTTTCTGTAAAGCATTTAATGATTACAAATGTAAAAGGAAAGTTTAGTGATTATGATGCAAAAATAGATTTTGATTATAAAAATAAGACTTTTAATGCTTTAGAAGCAACAATAAAAGCAACATCAATTAATACAGGAATTGAAAAAAGAGATAATCACCTAAGAAGTGATGACTTTTTTGCAGCAGATAAATTCCCTGAAATCACTTTTAAAATGAAATCTTATAAGGCTGATGGTGATGAAGGAGTAATGACTGGCGATTTAACAATGAGAGGTGTAACAAAAGAAGTTAAGCTAGAAGTTGATGATATTGCAACAGTAAAAGATTTTAAAGGGAATAATAGAGTAGGTTTCACTTTAGAAGGTGAAGTAAATAGAATGGATTATGGACTTAAATGGAACAAAGCTTTAGAATTTGGTGGAGTTGCTGTAAGTGAGAATGTAAAACTTATTATTGAGGTTTCAGCAGTAGAAAAATAGTTTGATTTTTTTAAATTATTTTAAAAGTAAATAAATAGAATATAAATACAAAAAAAGGATATGAATGAAAAAAAATACAAAAATAAAATTAGCAGGTGTTTTACTTGGGGCAGCACTATCTAGTACAGGTGCATACGCAGGAAATGGTTCTTGTGGTGCTGGAAAGTGTGGTGGAGAAGCTAAAAAAGTAGAAAAAAAAGGTTCTTGTGGAGCTGGAAAATGCGGTGGCGATACTAAGAAAAAAGCTAATAAAGGTGAAATGTCAGGAAATGCAGGTAAAAAATCTGTAGCTTCTTGTGGAGCTGGGAAATGCGGTGCAAATGATAAAGCAAAAAAGAAAGTTGAAGGTTCTTGTGGCGCTGGAAAATGTGGATGAAATGGTGAAGATAGTTAAATGATAAATTTAAAAGGCTGTGGTTTAGGTTTAAGAAGTGATTTTTTATTAGATATCTCTTCAAGTGATTTTCAACCAGATTGGTGGGAAGTCACTCCTGAAAATTGGATGCATATGCCAAGAATCTATGAAAAAGCCTTTGAGGAAGCTGTTTTTTCTAGACCTACCGTTGCTCATGGTTTATCTTTATCTATAGGTTCTGTTGATGGACTAAATAAAAAGTTCATCAAACAGATAAAAAACTTTTTAGATAGATATAAAATAGAATATTATTCTGAACATCTTTCTTTCTCTTCTTTACATGGAAAACAATCTTATGAATTATTACCTGTGCCTATGACTAAAAAAATGGTTGAAATAATTAGTGATAGAGTAAAAGAAGTTGAGGATATTATTCAAAGAAACTTGATACTTGAAAATGCTACATATTATTATGTCCCTTATTCAGAGATGAGAGAAGTTGATTTTATAAATGAAGTCTTAGAAAAATCTGGAGCAAAAATGCTTTTAGATGTGAATAATGTCTTTGTAAACTCTGTAAACCACTCTTTTAAAGCAAGAAAATTTATAGATGAAATAGATAAAAGCAAAGTTGCTTATATGCATATGGCAGGGCATTATAGTGATGAAGAATTAGGTTTAAAAATTGATTCTCATGGTATGCCTATTTGTTCAGGAGTCTGGAAACTTTTAGAATATACATTAAAACAAATACAAGCTCCTGTTATGATAGAAAGGGATAATAATATTCCTCCTTTAAGTGAACTTGAGCAAGAATATATTCAAATGAGTGATATAGTAAAAAGAGTTCAAAATGTCTGAAAAAATTTTAGAAAAAGATATTGAACAGAGATTTTTTGATAATTTATTATCTCAAAATGAAGAAGTTGCTAATTCAGCAGTTGCTGTTTATCAAAAACTTGTATATCAAAGATATTATGAAGTTATACAAAATAGTTTTCCTCTTTATATTGAACTAATTGATGAAAAAGATTTAGAAAAAACAATAAAAGCTTTTATGAAAGATACTCCTGAAACACCTTTTGTATGGCAAATACCAAATGACTATCGAAAGTTTGTAAAAAAGAATAAATTCTTCCATGATAAAAAATATATTTATGAACTTTTATTTTATGATTGGATAGAAATAGAACTTTATATGAAAGAGTATAAAGAGAAGAAACAAAAGAAATTCTCTTATAAAAATAGTTATAAATTAAGTCAAAGTGCAAGAATTAAAAAATTCAAATATGATTTGATAAATAAAGAGTGTGAAAGAAAAAGAGAAAACTATTTAGTGATTTATTATGATTTTGAGACAAATGATGTTATTTATAGAGAAATAAACCCTATAATCTACTATTTACTAAAAAACTTAAATAAAAAACAAAACCTATCATCACTTCTAAAAAAGCTTTGTAAAGAGAATGAAATAGATTTTAAAGAAGCAAAAAAACTTTTAAAAGAACCCTTAACTCACTTATTAAGTAAAAGAGTCTTTTAAAGTTCTTATCTTTTTAAGATTTTACATTTTACTAAATTTATTTAATCTTTTTTAACATGAAGTTTCAATAAGTTTTGCGTATAAAAATATGTAAAAATAGCTGCGCTATAAATCATAAATAAAACTCCAACCCAAAGATAAATGTACTCCAAAGCAAACCAAATAACGAGTACATATGCAATAGCATATTTAGCAATAATTTGTCTATATAAAGCTATGTATAAAATCATTTTAGGTTTTTTTATTCCTTGTAAAATTGATACACAAACAAATAACACAACATACGCATAGAAAATTAAAACTTCGACTACTAAATAGTCATATCCAAAACCAATTACAATAGGGTCTGAATCAAACTGAGAAATTATAGTTTTCCCAAAAATATATAAAAAAACTATCCCAAATGTTGCTATTATAAAACCATATTTTAAAGCTGTGTTTACTGTTTCTTGTACTCTGTCATATTTTTTTGCTCCATAATTATTTGAAACAAGAGCCAATACAGCGGAACTAAGTCCAAGAGCAGGCAATAGCATAATCTGTTCAACTCTAAAACCTATTCCGTATCCTGCAACTGCTTTTACTCCATATAAAGAAACAAAATACATTAAAATAAGTGAACCAATAGACATAATAAGCATATTCATAGAAGAAGGGATACCTTGACTTATCATTTCTTTATATATCTTTTTATGAGGAAAAAAATAGTTAATCTTTTCAAAGTGAACTAGTTTTGTTTCCATAACTTTTTTTAGTAAATATAAAGCATTGATTATTTGTATTAAAACAGTTGAAAGGGCAATTCCTTTTAATCCCATTGCAGGAATAAATAAAAATCCATAAATAAATAAAGGATTTAAAATCAAGTTTGCAAAAAAACCAAATATTAAAGTATTTCTATAAGACTTTGTATCTCCCCTTGATACAAGTATTGCATTTAAGGCAAAGTTTGTCATAAAAAATATTGTTCCAGCTAAAATTATATTTATATAATCCAAAGCCATATTCATATATTCGCCACTTGCTCCAAGTAGCTTAAATAAATATGGAGACATTATAAAACCAACTATGGTTAAAACAACTGCCACTAGCTGCATAAAAAATATTCCTTTATGGGCATAAAGTGAAGCTAAAAATCTTTTAGATTTTCCACTGGCATTTCCTATCAAAGCTGTGATTGCAGAAGAAAAACCATAACCTAGACCTATAATCGTAAAAAATATCATAAATGATAAAGAAAGTGCAGAAATAGCTTGTGTGGAAATAAGTCCAGCATAAAAAGTATCTACAACATTGTACATGGTGTTAAAAAACATACCAGTACTTGCGGGAATAGTGATTTGTTTTAATAATGTTGGAATATCATCATTAAGTAAATGTGAATTTGTTTTCAATTTGTTTGAGTCTTTTCTTTTATTTTTTTAAAGGCTTCTTCAAGTTTTTTTATTCTTTCTTCAACTTTTTTAACAGAAGCATCAAGAGTAAAACCTTCATCAAGGAGTTCTTTTATAAGAAGTATTTTTTTTATATTTAAATAATCAAATTTTCTAGTACCACCTTCTTTTTGGCAAGAAGATATTATTATCCCTTTATCTTCCCAGTATCTTAACTTTCTTTGTGGTATTCCAGTAACCTCTGAAACATCACCAATACTTACTAATAATTGAGAAACAAGTTTTGGGTCAAATAATTGTTCTATCATTTCATTCCTTTAGTAAGTTAGAATACAATAATTGTAATTAATTTACAATTAAGGATACTAATGTAAGAATTAACCTTCAAATATTGTAATTAATCTACAAATAAGGAAAATAAATGGCAAAAATATTTTTAATTTGCTTAGTAATACTAAACTTATATGCAAAAGAAGGAGAAAAAATGAAGAAAATTTCATTAGAAAAAAGTGCTTTAGTTTTGATTGAATACCAAAATGAGTGGTTAAAGGAAGGAACAAAGTTATCTAATATGATGAAAGACAAAAAACAATTTAGAAACTCAATTGATAATTCTAAAAAAGTTCTATCTTATGCTACAAATGTATGTGTTGATTCAACTATGCGAGAAGCTCACGATAAAGGTTATAATACAACTATTATTTCTGATGCTACAAGCTCTTTTACAAAAGAGGAGCAGGAATGTTTTTTTAGATATATTGTCCATCATTTTGCAAATGAAATAACAACAAAAAAGTTTTTGTCCTTGAAAGCTAAAGTAAATAAAAAGAAAATAGTTCAAAATTTTTTGAGCATTTAAATAAGTATTACAAAACTCTTGATTTTAGAATTGAAAGTTTAGGTGAAAATGAAAATAGTGTTTTTGTAAAAGGTTATTTAAAATATGAAATTAAAAAGAATAAAAAGAATTATGAAACAGATTGGATGGCATTAATTGACTTTGAAGAAGGGAAAATTAAAAGATATCAGTTTTTTAAAGACACAGCTTTATTGGAATATAAATTTAGTAAGAAATAGAAGCAGTTTATGCTTCTATTCTAATCATTGCAGGTTTTTCTGTTACTACACTTGCATCTTCTAATGCTTTAAGTGCATCATTTATATTTTTTTCAATACAAGTATGTGTTGAAAGTAGTAAGTGAGCTGCCTTATCTTTTAATGGTTTTTGAATCATTTTTTCAATAGAAATATTTTTATCAGCAAAAATAGTAGACACTTTTGATAGAACACCAGCTTTGTCTTCTACTTTAAGTCTTAAGTAATATTTTGTTTGAATCTCATCTTTTGGCATTAATGTTAAATTTTCTCCATGTGAAGATTCAAAACCTAACATTGGAGAACCTTTACCACGTCTAGCTATATCTACAATATTTGCAATTACAGCACTTGCTGTTGCATTTCCTCCTGCTCCTGGACCATAGTACATAGTTTCTCCAACTTTATCTCCAATTACAGAAACTCCATTCATTACTCCATCAACTTTTGCAATCATTTCATCATTTGGAATTAAAACAGGATGAACTCTTAATTCAATTTTACTTCCAACTTTTTTTGCAATTGTTAAAAGTTTAATTGAGTAGTTAAATTCATTTGCAAAATCTATATCTGCAGGTGTAATATTTTCAATACCTTCAATTAAAATATCTTCAGGTTTTGCATCGATTCCATAAGCAATCGAGCCTAAAATAAGAAGTTTATGGGCTGCATCAAAACCACCAACATCAAATGTTGGGTCTGCTTCTGCATAACCTAAATCTTGTGACTCTTTTAAAATAGTATCGTAATCTACACCTTCATTTATCATTTTTGTAAGCATATAGTTACAAGTACCATTCATAATACCTCTGATTGATTCAATATGGTTTGCCGTTAAACCATCTCTTAAGGCATTAATAATTGGAATACCACCAGCAACTGCTGCTTCATATTCAAAAGGAGTATCTCCTGCTAAATCTTGTAGTTCATATCTATGATAAGCAAGAAGAGCTTTATTTGCAGTAACCACAGCTTTACCTTTTGCAAGTGCTTTTTTTACTACTTCATATGGCTTTTCTATTCCACCCATTAGTTCTACAACAATATCAATTGAATCATCATTTAAAACATCATCAACATTATCTGTTAATTTTATTGATACATCTCTTTGTTTATTTAAGTTATTAACTACACCTATTACAGGTTCTAATTCAACTCCTGCTCTTGCAGTAATTATATCTTTATTGTCTTTTAGTATATTTGCAACACTAGCACCAACTGTACCGACACCAATAATTCCTATTTTCATTAAACCGTCCTATTATAAAGTATTTAAATATTTTTTTATATTTCTTGCAGCTTGTCTGATTCTTTTTTCATTTTCAATTAGGGCAATTCTTACATAACCTTCCCCATAATTACCAAATCCAATACCAGGACTTACAGCTACTTTTGCTTCTGTAAGAAGCTGTTTTGAGAATTCCATACTTCCAAGATGTCTTGCTTTTTCAGGAATCTTTGCCCAAATAAACATTGAAGCATCAGGGATACTCATTTCCCAACCAGCATCTTTAAATGCTTCAATCATAACATCTCTTCTTTTTCTATATTTTTCTGTATGCTCTGCAACACACTCTTGTGGTCCATCAAGTGCTACTGTTGCAGCAACTTGAATAGGTGTAAACATTCCATAATCAAGCCAAGATTTGATTCTTTTTAATGCTCCAATTAGTCTTTCATTTCCTACCATAAAACCAACTCTCCATCCTGCCATATTATATGATTTCGAAAGTGTGAAAGATTCAACAGCTACATCAAGTGCACCTTCTGCTTGGAAAATTGAAGGAGTTGTATAACCATCAAATGTAATATCTGCATAAGCAATATCAGAGATAATATAAAATCTCTCTTTTTTTGCTAAATCAACAAGTCTTTGGTAAAATTCTGGTCTTATTGTTGCACAAGATGGATTGTGAGGAAAGTTCACAAGAACATATTTTACTTTTGGAATTGACTCATTTAAAGTCTTTTGTAGTCTTTCAAAGAAAAGTTCTTCATCTACTTTAAAATTTTCTTCATTGAAAGGAAGCTCAAAGTTATGAATTGCCGCACCTGCAAGCATAAAAGCATATGAATGAATTGGATAAGTTGGATCTGGAACAACAGCTACATCACCTACATTTACCACTGCCTGAACAAGATGAACATAACCTTCTTTTGAACCCATTGTTGCACACGCATGTTTATTTGGATCTAGGTAATCAACTCCATATTTTCTTTTATACCAGTTACAAATAGCAAGTCTTAATTTATAAATACCTGCACTTGCACTATAGCCATGGTTTTTAGGTTTATCTGCTGTTTCTTTTAGTTTATCAACAATATGTTGTGGTGCTGGTCCATCTGGATTACCCATTGAAAAATCTATAATATCTTCACCAGCTCTTCTTGCTTCCATTTTTATATTATTAACTTCTGCAAATACGTAGTTTGGAAGTCTTCTCATTCTCTCAAATTCTATCTCTGGAAACATTTTATTTCTCCTTAATTATTACACTTAATCCTCGCTTGATATTAGCAAGGGTAAAAAGATCATCAACTTTTATATATTTTGTATATTGTGGTATTTCCACTTCAAGTTTTTGATGTCTTTGTTCTTTTTTTACAACATCTAAAATTTTTAGATGTCTATCATAAAATACAATATGCGGAAACCATCTATTGCCATATTTTGAATTTATTAATATTTTGTTTGCATTTGAAACTTTAAAAACATATGGTCTTAATGGTTTTTTCAAATCAATTTTTTCATTTACTAAAATTTCTTTAGCATCATAAATAGTTGAGAAAGATGTATCAATATCATATACCCAACTGATTAACCCCTCTTTTTTGATATCTATTAGTTTACAATTATATTTTTCAAACTCTTTTGATAACATAAGAGGGTCGATGGCGGCTTCTGTTTTTAGTGTGATTATCCATTGTAGATAACCTTCTTTAGTATATAAAAGTTTTTTTGTAAAATAGTGATAGTATCCCAGTGATTTTAATGAGTCTGCTAATATTTTTAAAGATTTAATAGGGTCTGAATTAATATTAAATGTTATATTTATATCTTGTGGTTTTGAAAAAGATAAATGAAGTAGTCCATTTTCTTGAAGTTTAGAAAGAAGTTCAATGTATTGTACTCTTCCATTTACATCATAAAAAGAGTTCTTCTTAGAAAATACATAGTTTATTAGACCTTTGTTTTCTATAAACTTATTATTCCCAATTATGTTAATAATTCTTTCACTTAAATCATTAGCATTTAAAACAATAGAACATATAAAGATTAGTAAAAGTTTTTTCATAGTTTTCTCTTATTTCATTAAATTATAAATTAATATTCCACCTGCTACTGAAACATTTAAAGAATCAAAGTTGTTAGCCATTTCAATAGATATTTTTTTGTCAAGTTTTTTAATAACTTTATTTGAAAGACCAAAGCCTTCACTTCCTAGAAATAAAGCAGTCTTTTCATTTTGGTTTTTAAACTCTTTTAGGTTTTCTCCATCCATAGAAGCTCCCATAAGTGTAAAGTTGTTTTGTTTTAATTCATTTATTACATCTAAAATATTTGGTATTTGGCAAAATTGAATATCAAATAAAGCACCACTACTTGTTCTTGCAATGCCTTCATAGTTCAGTTGTTTTACATTTGAAGCAATGATTGCATCAACACCTAGTGAATAAGCAGTTCTACAAATAGCTCCAATATTCCCTACATCTGTAAGTCCATCAAGTATTACAATAAAGGTAGAGTCTTTTATTGCTTTTAGATTAGTTGTTTCAAACTCCTTAAGTTTTAGAAAAAAACCTTGATGGTTTCCTCCTTTTGCCATAGCTTGTGCTTTTTTATTATCTAACTTGATAATCTTTTTATCTAAGCTTGCAAATTTTTTAAAAAGTTTTGGTTCTAATTCTTTTGAAAACATTACTTCTTCGATAAGAGAAGGATATTTCTCTAGTACATAAAGTACTACTTGTTTGCCATATATAATCATGGCTAGATTTTATCTAAAAGTTGTTGATAATTCACTTTCAAAGAGAAATATTGTTTCAAGTACTTGTACAAGATATATTCACGCTATATTCTTCTGCTACTATTTGAAAATGCAATACAGTAAAAAGGGTTTCTTATGCAATACATAAAAACTGTAAATACAGATGAGTTAAAAATAGATGAATCTTTTATAAAAGATTTGTATTTTGATGAAAAAGCACCAATCTTTGTATTAGGTTATATTTCTCCACATCTAAATTTTAATACTATTTCACAAAAAATAAAATCTTTATTTCCAAGTAGTACTAAAGTTATTTTACTAACTACAGCTGGAGAACTTTGCACTTTTGATATTAATCAAAAAAGAGATTTATTGTATAACGATGCTAGTTCAACTTGGAATAATATTGTTTTACAATCTTTTTCAAGTGAAATAATTGAAAGTGTTGAAATTATATCTGTACCACTTTTTAGTGAGGATTTAAATTCATCTAATATGAATCATTCACAAAGAGTTGAACGAATTGCTCAAGAGTTAAATAGAGTCAATATAAATACAAAAATTAATCATGAAAATACTTTTGCCTTGACTTTAATTGATGGTTTGTCAAATAGTGAGAGTTTTTTTACAGAAGCTGTTTACAAAAGTGGGAAATTACCATGCCTAATTGTTGGTGGTTCTGCAGGAGGTAAACTTGATTTCAAAGAAACTTATATTTTCAACAATGACCAAGCTGTAAGGCATAAAGCTGTTGTTTCATTGATAAAGTTAAAAGATGGGATAAAATACGGGGTTTTCAAATCTCAAAGTTGTGAAGAAACAAATGCCTCATATCTAATAGCTGAAGCTGATGTTTTAAAAAGAACTGTATCAAGTGTATTGAATAAATCAACAAATGAAATTGTCAACTTTTTAGATGTCCTTTGTCATCAGTTAAGATGCTCCTTAGAAGAGTTAGCAAATACACTTAAAGATTATACTTTTGCTATAAAAATTGATAAGGATATTTATATTAGATCAGTGGCAAATGTAGATATTGAAAATAAAAATATAGCATTTTTCTGTGATATCTCCTTTGGAGATATTTTATATTTGGTAAGAAATAAAAACTTTTTAGAACAAACAGAAATCGATTATAGAAGATTTGCTTCTGAAAAAAAAGTTCAACCTTTGGGTGCTATTTTTAATGATTGTATATTAAGAAGGTTATTAAATCAAAACCATTTAAATTCATTAAAAACTTTTAATGAGTTCCCTGTTGCAGGGTTTTCGACTTTTGGAGAACTTTTAGGTATAAATATCAATCAAACTCTTACCGCAATATTCTTTTACAAAGTTGAAAATGAAAATGATTTTAGAGATGAGTTTGTTGATGGTTTTGTTAGAAAATATGCTCAGTATTCATCATACTATGAGAAAAAAGAGATTTATCAACTTGAATTAATGGCAAGAGTAAGAACAGCTGTAATTAATACTTTAAGAGAAGCTTTTCCTTTGGTACAAGATATGATAAGTATCATTAATGATGTATATGAGAATACACAAAAAGGAAATGTAATTATTGATGAGTTAAATCAAAAATTTGATATTTTTACAAATGAAGTTATGGGAAATGTAGAAACAAATACTAATCTTGTAGAAAATATGAGAAGACTAACAAATAATGCCGATGAGATTAAAAAAGTATTGTCATCAATATCTGATATTGCAATACAAACAAATCTTTTAGCACTAAATGCTGCGATTGAAGCCTCAAGGGCAGGTGAATATGGAAAAGGTTTTAAAGTCGTTGCCGATGAGGTAAAAAAACTTGCAAAAAGAACTCAAGATGGTTTAAAATCAAGTAATACTTCAGTAGATTTAACAGTAAATTCTATTAAAGATACAGCAAAAATGATAGATGATTCAAGTTCTTCATTAAAATCTATTTCAGATAATACAGGAGTTATAAGTGATTCATTTGATAAAATAAAACAAAGTACAAGAGATACAAACTCTTTTATTGCTAATAAAAAAGATAGTTTTGATATGTTATCTGAAAGTATACTTCAAATTGATAAGGTTCAAAAAAGTTTAGAAAGATTGGAAAGATTTAGGTAAGAAGGTAGATCTTCTTATCTTAAATTACTATAAACCTCTTTTACACTTTTACCTGTCATCTTTGCAAGAAGTTTTGCTTTAATTTTTGGAGCAATATCAAGTTTTTCTATATCTTCTATATCAAGATTAGTTCCAGTTGTTTTAGTAGGTTCTATAATAATTACCCATTCACCTCTAATATTCTCTTTAGTAAATTTTTCATACATATTTAAAGCAGAATCTTTATAGGTTTTTTGATGAAGTTTTGTTATCTCTTTTGCTAAAAAGATAGTTCTACTCTCATCAATATTTTTTATCTCTTCTATAGTTTTTAAAAGTCTATGGGGAGATTCATAAAGAATCGATAAAGTAGGGCTTTGCATTACCTTTGTTAGTTTTTCTTTTCGCTCTTTTCCCTTATGAGCTAAAAAACCAAAAAAAGTAAATTCTGTATTTAAGAAACCGCTCATTGCAAAAGCTGTTAAAACTGCATTTGCTCCTGGAAGTACATCATATTCTAAATTATTGTTAATACAGTATTGTACAAGTGTAGCTCCTGGGTCTGAAACACAAGGCATACCAGCATCACTCATATAAACAATATTTTTATTGAAATCTTCAGGTGTTAATGTTTTTAAAACTTGATTTTCATTGTGTGAATGGAAAGATTTGAAATCTTTGCAGTTAAACTCTAAGTTTTCTCTTTCACTTAGAAGTTGAAGAAGTTTTTTTGTGACTCTTGTATCTTCACAAAAAATTAGTTCCGCCTCCATAAGAGCATTTAATGCTCTTTTAGAAATATCATCAAGATTTCCTATTGGAGTTGGAACTAAAGTAAGCAATTTATAGCAACAATTATTTTTGTGCGTATTTAGCTTTGAATTTCTCTACTCTACCAGCAGCATCAACAATTTTTTGCTCACCAGTAAAGAATGGGTGAGAGTCTGAAGAAATCTCAACATTGATAACGAAGTGCTCAACACCATCAATTTCTTTAGTTTTATCTGAAGTTAATGTAGAAATAGTAACGAATTCTTTACCTGTTGATACGTCAACAAATACTACTGGATTAACTTTTGGATGTATATCTTTTCTCACTTTATTTTCCTTAATTTGACTAATGTTTAATAAAAGGTCGAGTCTTTTGCCGCCCTTTAGTAAACTCTTTAAAATGAAGATGGATTATATCGAAAAATACTTAAGAATATCTGAATTTAAGTTTTCTATAATATTTGAAGTCTTTTCTTTGAATTGACCTTTATTAAAAGTATTTTGGCGTTTTGCTAATTTTGAAGTATTTAATGAAATTTTTTCTTCAAGTTCTTTTTTTGTAATCTTGCCATCAAGATATTCTAAGGTTTCTATTATTCCAATTGAAGCCATACAGTTAGGAGTTCTTCTATATTTGTTTTCTAAATAGATTACTTCATCAATGATTCCTTCATTTATCATTTGTGAGGTTCTTAGTTTAATTCTATTTTTTAATTCTTCTCTTTCCCAAATAATTTCAAAAACTTTTAAGTCTTTGGCAAGAGGAATTTTAGGATTTTTTTCAAAGTATTCACTAGGAATTAGCTTTGATTGTTTATAAATAGAGTAGGCTTTTTCTATTCTATATTTATCATTTGGAGCAATTTTTTCCATATATTTTTTATCTAAAGAATATAAAAGTTCATAGGCTTCTTTTAGGGGTATATCAAGTTTTATATCTTTGTTTACACCTGTTGATAAACCTTCAATCAAAGCTTTTAAATAAAAACCAGTTCCTCCAACAATAATAAGGTTTTTGTCATTCTCTTTTGCAAAATTTTTAGCTTTTTTGTAACACTCAAAAAATTCTATTACATCAAACTTTTCATTTGGGTAGACTTCATCTATTCCAAAATGAACAATATCTCCTCTTTCTTCTTTTGTAGGTTTTGCAGAGGCAATATCAATCTCTTTATAGACAGATAAAGAATCAAGGGATAAGATAATAGAGTTTGTTTTTTTAGCTATATCTAATGATAATCCTGTTTTCCCAGAGGCAGTTGAGCCAATAATTGCAATTTCTTTCATAAAAAGATTTTATCAAAAGAAGACTAAATTATATTTTGATATAATCCCAAAATGAATAAAATAAAAAAACTTTTAAATGATTTTAATGAACTAGTAATGTTCAAACACTCAATTTTTTCATTGCCTTTTATATTTATTGCAATGATAGTTGCTTCTGTTGAAACAAATAACTCTGCTTGGTTTGGTTTTAAACTTTTAGTTCTTGGTATATTAGCTGCAATTACTGCAAGAAATTTTGCAATGGGATTTAATAGATATATGGATAGAGATATTGATGCTTTAAATCCAAGAACTATAAATAGACCAAATGTTGATGGAAGAGTAAGTCCAATGGCAATGTTGATTTTTAACATTGCAAATGCTTTGGGATTTATAGTAGTTGCATATTTTGTAAATGATTTAGCTTTTTATTTATCAGTTCCTATTCTAATAATTATTGGCTCATATTCATACTTTAAAAGATTTTCATATTTAGCCCATGTGATTTTAGGAATTTCCTTAGCTCTTGCACCTATTGCAGGAGTTGTTGCAGTTAGCGAAACGATTACTTTATGGTCAGTTTTATTAAGTTTAGGTGTTATGTTTTGGGTTGCTGGTTTTGACCTTTTATACTCATTACAAGATATGGAAGTAGATAAAAAACTTGGGCTTCATTCAATTCCTAGTAAATTTGGTGCAAAAAATACTATGCTTATTTCTAGAGTTTTTCACTTTCTAACAGTTAGTTTTTGGCTTTTATTTGCAATAAATTCAAATAGTGGGATATTTACTTATCTAGCAGTTCTAGCAGGGGCTATTATGCTTTCTTATGAACACTATTTAGTAAATAAAGATTTTACAAAAATTGATAAAGCATTTTTTACTGTAAATGGTTACCTTGGTATTGTATTTTTCTTTTTAGTTTTATTTGATGCTATTATAAAATAATTTTAATCCATATTTGAATATAATCCCGTAGTTTTAAATTTTAGGACAATTTATTTATGAGTAATAGTTTAAAAGAAGTAACTTTTTTAACTGTAAAACAATTAAGAAAAGAAAATATAATTTTACCAGGTACTTATTCTCAAGTTTTTGAAAATAATGCAAAAGAATTAAAAGTTGATTTAGAAGATCAAAATGTTATTTTCAAAGACCTTAAACAAGATTGTGATTCAATAGATAATGTAGTAAAAAAAACAAATGAAAACCTAAATACTCTTCATAATTCTACAAGTAAAGCAAAAGTAGCTATTGAAAATAATGATACAAGAACATTAGAACATATTAAAAAAGAGCTTGATAAAATGAAAGAGCAAATTTCTTATTTACAAAAAGAACTTTTCTCTGATAATTTAACAGGTGCTTATAATAGAAAATGGTTTATGGATATTTATTTATCAAATGATAGATTTATCCATGATGGTTTTATGGCATTTATTGACTTGAATAAATTTAAATCAATAAATGATTCTTATGGACACTTAGTTGGGGATCAAGTATTAAAATATTTAGTAAACTTTTTAAGAAATGAGATTGAATCTGATGATATGGATATTGTAAGATATGCTGGAGATGAGTTTATAATTTTATTTAATAAAGATAAGTGTAGTGTTTTAAATGCTGATAAAAAAGTTTATCAAGCACAAGAAAAACTGTCACAACAAAAACTAAAATCTTCAAAAATTGATTCTTTAAGTTTTTCTTTTTCTTATGGTTTGGTTCCTTTCAAAAGAAATGATAACTTTGAAGATATTTTAAATAAAGTAGATGAACTAATGTATAAAAACAAAAAAGAGTTTAAATAAACCACTGAATTTAGTGGTTTATTTTCTTACAAATAGTGTTTGTGTTGGATATGCAAATTCACAATTATTTTTATGAACAAGTTCACTTATTTTGATAATAACATCTTCTTTTACTCTTAACCACTCTTCCCAATCTGGACTTTTACTAAAGCAATAAACTAAAATATTAACAGAACTATTATCAAATTCATCAATATAAACTAATAAAGTTCTTTTTACACCTTGTAAATCTTCTCTTTTTATAGCTTCAAATCTTCTTGCTTTTCCAAGAATAGAGTTTTTCTCTGTTGCAATATCAGGATGGTTTTGAAGCATATTTTCAATATCATCTTTAAGCTTTTTTATATCTGTCATAGCACTTTCATAAGTTACACCAACTTTCATTTGGATTCTTCTTCCAATTCTTCTTTTTGAATAGTTTTTTATATTTGTATTTGCAAGTTCAGAGTTTGGAATAGTAATCATTGCATTATCAAAGGTTCTTATTCTAGTAGTTCTCATTCTGATATCTACTACAGTTCCTTCAACACTATTTGCAACTATCCAATCTCCTTGAGAAAAAGAATTGTCGGTCATAATATTTAAAGAACCAAAAAAGTTTGCTAAAGTATCTTTTGATGCTAAAGCAATAGCAATACCCCCAACACCTAATGAAGCTGCAATAGCTTTGATATCAATTCCTAATTGAGAGAAAAGAAATAAAATTACAAGTAAAATTAAAACTACTTTTGTAATTCTTAAAATAAATACAATCATCTCTCTTCTAACATTTTGATATCTTTTTACTAGATTTTCAGCATAGTTTGAAATCCAGTTTGTAAGTAAAGAATATGAAGCCCAAGTTAAAACACCCATATAAATAGTATTTATCCAAGGAATTATTTTATCTATTACCTCCGTATCTTTTATAAGGGCATAAATAGAAATATGAATTGATAAAGTATAAAGAGCAAAAATCAAAGGTTTTTCAATAGAGTCTTTTATGAAAAGTTCCATCTCATCTTCTGCTTTTTCACTATTTTTTATAAAAATCTTATTTACGAAAGTTGTGAATAGGAAAATCAATCTAGTGTTTATTATTCTAAAAAATACCATTACCACTATTACAAATAATATTTCTCCTATAGAAAATTTGAAATAATATGATGTAAATTGTGAAACAGTTGAAATCATAGGCTGTGAGTCTATTTTATTGATAATATATTCAATATTGAAATTATCAATGAAAAAATATGACTCTCTATATTCATTTATATTATCAAGTAAGTATTTTAAAACAAAAAGTTGCTTAGAACTTTGTTCTTTCAAAGTATTATAGGCATCTACAAGTTCTTTTGATACTGGAGTATTGATATCTTTTAATGCTTTTTGATAAATATCATTAAATTGAGAAAAAGAGTTTTTTTCAAGAAGTTTTATATTATCTTCTAAAATCTTTCTAAAATAAGCTTTGTCTTTATAAGAGTTTTTTGCTTTGATTATCTCTTTTAATGTTTTTTCATACTCTCTTTTCTCTTGTAGAATCAGAATCTTTATTTTATCTCTTTCTACTGCAACAAAATTTCCTTCTCTTTTGTTTATATCAATTTTATTGAGTAAATAGTGAACTTGTTTATTAAGCTCTTTTTCATCTATTTGAGATTTTAAATATTTTTCTTTATTTATATTTTCAACAACTTTAAGTGCAACAAGCATTTGCTCGTCTAAATGCTCATCAATAGTTCTTTTTGTATCAAGATTCTGTGAAAATAGTAAAATAGGAATAAATAAATATAAAATTATTAGAAATTTATTTTTCATAAAATTACCCCTTATTGTGAAATAAATCCGATTATATTCAAAAAAAACTTACTATTGATATAAGATAAGATGTTCTTAATGACAAAATTTGTAAAATACTATTCTCAAAACTAACGCGTCTGTGGCTCAACTGGATAGAGCTCCCGGTTTCGGCCCGGGTGGTTGTGGGTTCGAATCCTACCAGGCGTGCCATTTTAATGAACTTATTACTTTCAATTTTCCTAACAAATAATATCCTTAATCAACACTACTCCAAACCCCAAAATTAAATACAAAAATTACCAGTTTAAATTTTTCAGTAAGAGTAAATACCATTTTATGTAAAATATTTACTATTTGGTTATATAAATAATTTATCTTCATAAAAATATTAAAAAATAAAAGAAATAAAATGGATTCAAAAACAAAACGAGAAATAGCTTTAAAAAAAGCACTTAATGAAAACTATGCAATCATCTCCTTTCGCATCGATGGAACAATTAAATATGCAAATGAAAAATTCCTTACCTTATTTGGATATAAATTAAATGAAATAGAAAATAAACATCATAAAATACTTTGTGACAAAAACTATGCTCATTCAAAAGAATATGATAAGTTTTGGCAGGATTTACTAGAAGGGAATATCCAAAATGAAGAGTTTAAAAGAATAAAGAAAAATAAAGATTCAGTTTTTATTCAGGCTTCTTATAAACCTTTATTAGATGATGAGGGAAAAGTTTTTGAGATATTGAAATTTGCACAAGATATTACAGAAAGAAAATTACAAAACCTTAATTATGCAGGTCAAATACAAGCTATAAATAAATCCCAAGCTGTTATTGAGTTTAGTTTAGATGGGAAAATTCTTACTGCAAATGATAACTTTTTAGAGATATTTGCTTTTGACTTAGATGAGGTTGTAGGTAAACATCATAGTATCTTTGTTGAAGACCCTTATAAAAACTCTATGGAATATAAAAACTTTTGGAAAAAGTTAAATGAAGGTAGATTTGATTCAGGAGAGTATCTAAGAATCGCAAAAAATGGTAGAAGAGTTTGGATACAAGCTACTTATAATCCTATTTTTAATATTGATAACAAACTTATAAAGATTGTAAAGTTTGCACAAGATATTACACAAGACAAATTATCAAGTTTATATCATACCGGACAATTAGAAGCGATAAATAAATCTCAATCAGTTATTGAGTTTGATATGAGTGGAAAAATACTAAATGCAAATGAAAACTTCTTAAAAGCAATGAATTACTCTTTAGAAGAGATAAAAGGCAAACATCATAGTATTTTTGTTGAAGATTCTTATAAAAACTCTATGGAGTATAAAAGTTTTTGGGATAAATTAAATGAAGGTAACTTCGATACAGGCAAATATTTAAGACTTGGCAAAAATGGCAAAAAAGTTTGGATACAAGCTACTTATACTCCTATTTTAGATATTGATAAAAAACCCATAAAAGTAGTAAAATTTGCCCAAGATATAACTGAATTTGAAATTGTAAAAAAAGACCAATTAACAGGTTTGTATAATAGAGAAAAACTATTAATAGATATAGAAGAAAATATAGAAAATTCTTTAGCTATTATAGAAATAAACAACTTCTCTTTTATAAGTGATTTTTATGGGTATAAAGTAGGAGATGAATTACTTGTTAAGTTCTCAAAAATACTTATAGACTTAGTAGATAAAGACTTCATCGTTTACAGAAGTTCTGTTGATAAGTTTGCAGTTTTAAACAGTAAAGTATCCCATAAAAAATTTCTTTCTTTTATAAATCAATTATTAAATAAATTAAAAAACACTTTTGTAAATTTAGAGATTGATGAAATTCATTTACTCACTACTTGTGGTGTTTCTTTTGAAAGCAAAGAAAAACTTCTTAATACAGCAGAAATAGTAAATAAATATGCGAAAAAAAACAATAAAGATTTACTAATTTATTCAAATGATTTAAATATTGAAAAAGAGTATGTAGAAAATATTAAGTGGACAGAAAAAATAAAATTAGCATTAAATGAAGATAGAATAATTGTTTATTATCAACCAATTTACAATAATACTAAAAAGAAAATTGAAAAGTATGAGGCTTTAGTTAGACTTCAAGATACAAATGGGGAAATTATATCTCCTTTTATGTTCTTAGATATAGCAAAAAAATCAAGACAATATTTAGATATTACAAAAAGAGTTATTCATAAATCTTTTGAAAAATTTAAAGATGAACCTTATGAGTTTTCTATAAACTTAACAGTTGAAGATATCTTTGATGAGGATTTAAAAAAATACTTATTTTCAAAAATAGAAGAGTATAAAATAGCAAATAGGTTAGTTCTAGAGTTAGTAGAATCTGAGAAAATAACTATTTATGAACCAGTTTATGAGTTTATAAATAAAGTAAAAGATTTAGGTTGTAAAGTTGCTATAGATGACTTTGGAAGTGGATATAGTAATTTTGAGTATTTAGTAAAAATAAATGCAGACTATGTGAAAATTGATGGTTCAATTATAAAAAGAATTTTGGAAGATGAAAACTCTTTAGAAATAGTAAAATCAATATTAACCTTTAGCAAAAAAATGAAAATAAAAACTATCGCAGAATTTATATCTAGTAAAGAATTATTTGATAAAGTATCTGGATTAGGAGTTGACTACTCTCAAGGATTTTATTTAGGTAAACCACAAGAAGATTTATAAAGGTGAAAACAATGAAGAAAGTCTTTTTTTATATATTAGTTTATTTAACTGTTTTTTCAAATATTCTTATGGCTAAAGAGAGTACGCTAGATAAAATTATAAAAAATAATGAAATCAAAGTTTGTATTTGGCCCCAATATTATGGGATCTCATATATTGACCCAAGAATCCAGAGAATAGTAGGAATAGATAGTGATTTAGCAAAAGAGTTAGCCAAAGATTTAAATGTAAAATTAACTTTTGTAAAAAGTTCTTTTCCTTCTTTAATAAAAGATGTTACTTCAAATAAGTGTGATATTGCAATGTTTGCAATAGGAAATACAGAAAAAAGAAGAGAAAAAATGAGATTCACAACGGCTCATTTACAAAGTGATATTTATGCAATTACAACAAAAACAAATAAGAAAGTAAAAACTTGGAATGATATTGATAAAAATGGAGTTATTGTAGCTGTTGCTCAAGGAACTTACCATGAACCAATTATGAAAGAAAAATTAAAAAATGCAGAGCTTATAGTTATAAAAGGTTTTAAGCAAAGAGAAGATGAGGTTCAAGCAGGGAGAGCTGATGTTTTTATGACAGATTATCCTTATGCAAAAAAAATGCTTGAAAAAACTGATTGGGCAAAACTAATTAGTCCAGAAAATAACTATTATCTAACTTCTTATGCTTGGACTTTAAAGTATTCAGATGATAAACTTTACAATAGAGTAGAGCGGTTTATTAAAGATATAAAAAGGGATGGAAGACTACTAAACTTAGCCAAAAAAAATGGTTTGGAATCAATAGTTAAGTTAAAATAAGTTTCATGAAAAAGCGAATAAAAATAATTGTAGCCACTTTAGTAGCTTTACTAAGTATTCTTTCAAGTATAATGTACTCTTTCTCCATGCTAAAAGATGAAGCTATCGATAGTTATATAAAGATATCTCAGTTAAATGCAAAAGCCTTTTCAAAAGAGTTAAACCAAGATATCTCAAATATAGAACAATCTATTTTAAATCTTTCTTCAATTATAGAAAAAAACAATGATTCTAAGATTAATCTACATTTAGAAAAGATATTAAGAAGTTATCCTCAAATTAGGTCTATAAATATCTTAAAAGATGAAAAGATACTTTTTAGTTCAAATGAACATAATATAGATTTATTTATAAAAAACCAAAACTTTTTTCCAAAAGCTATTTTTGATAGTTCTTTATTGCAGGTTTCAACGCCTTGGATTGGTAGAGATTTTATCTCAGGAAATAGTGTTTATTTAAATGATGAAGAAATAAATAAACATGATTTATCTTTTATCCCTTTGTTAAAAAAAATAAAAGTAGCCAATAAAGAGTATGATGTAATAGTAAACTTAAATAGTGAATATTTCTCTAATAGATTTATTTTAAATATGAATACAGAAAATATTGTTTTTGAAATAATTAGATTAGATGGAATACTTTTAATGTCTACTAAAGAAACTAATAAATTAGGTAAGCAAATTTCTAAAAATGATTTACTAGATGAAGCAGTAGAAAAGAACCAAGCTACAGGAATTGAGAACATAGATGAAGTTAAATATATAGTAACGTATATTTTGACTGAAGATTATCCTTTAGCTTTAGGTGTTAAATTAGACTATGAAAAAAGTCTTTTAAATTGGAATAAAAAACAATACAACTTTTTTGTAGTTACTTCAATGATTATTATTTTATGTATAAGTATAGCCTTTCTATTTTTCTATTTATATAATAAGAAAATAGAACAAGAAATAAAATTACAAAGAAAAGAAGTTCAAAGTCAAGAAAAATTTAAACTATTATTTCAAGATTCACACTTTTTAGCAAGTGTAATAAATTCTAATGGAACTATAGAAGAAATGAATAATAGAGCACTTTCTTTTCTTGGGGAAACAAGTTCTTCTATAAAAGAAAAAGCTTTTTGGGATTTAGATTGCTGGGAGGATAAGAGTCAAGTTAAAACTATGATTGAGAATTTTAGCAATAGAAAATATCAAGGTGAACTTACTATTAAAAATAAAGAAAATAAAGAAAGAATTATAGATTTTACACTTTCTTCTCTTACAACAGAAGAAGAAAATCTTTTAGTTGTTATAGGAATAGATGTAACCCAAAAAAAAGAAAAAGAAGCTAAATTAAAACAAGCCTATACTGTTTTTAATAATACAAGAGATGGTATTATGATTACTGATAAGGCAACAAATATTTTGGATATAAATAAAGCTTTTGAGAAAATAACAGGATATTATAAAAGTGAAGTTATAAATAAACAAACTAATATATTAAAATCATCTGTTCATTCTAAAGACTTTTATAAAAAAATGTGGATAAATCTAGAACAAAATGGTTTTTGGGAAGGTGAAATTACCAATAAAAATAAAAAAGGTGAAAACTTTACAGAATGGCTTACTATAAATGCAATATATAATAAAAACAAAGAAGTCATAAATTATATTGGTGTTTTTAGTGATATTACTGAACAAAAACTAAAAGAGAAACTTTTAAAAGAAAAAGATTTGACTTTATACCAACAGTCAAAAATGGCAGCAATGGGAGAAATGATAGGTAATATTGCTCATCAATGGAGACAACCATTATCAGTGATTTCTTCCGCAGCTACAGGTGTTTTAGTTCAACGTGAAATTGGTGTATCTAATGAAGAAAGTGAAGAAAGTTCTTTAAAAGCAATTAATAAATCTGCACAATATTTATCTCAAACTATTGATGATTTTAGAAATTTCCTTAAACTAGAAAAAGAAGTAAAATTGTTTAATATTAGTAAAGCTATTGAGGATGCTATAAATTTATCAAATATAAAAAGTAAAACTACTGGAATCAATTTACTATTAAATTTAGATGAAACTTTAGAAGTGTATGGAATAAAAAATGAATTTATACAAGTTTTAATTAATATTTTAAATAATGCAAAAGATGCCTTAAAAGAAAAAGATGAGAAAATTATTTTAATAGAAACAAAAAAATCAAACACTAATATTAATATAAAAATTCAAGATAATGCAGGGGGAATATCTCCTGAAATTATAGAAAGAATATTTGAACCGTATTTTACTACAAAACATCAATCCCAAGGAACAGGAATAGGACTTTATATGAGTTTAGAAATAATAAAAAATCATATGAATGGTAAGTTAGATGTGAAGAATGAAAGCTTTTTTTATAATAATAGAAAATTATTTGGAGCAAACTTTTTAATTACATTACCCATAAAATAAGCTCTTTAATAATTATTTATTTAGCTTTAAAAAAATTTTTGTAATATTTCATAAAAAATGAGCATATTAATTAGTATTTTTAATTAAAAATGAATTAAAAAATGTCTCACAAATGTCTCATCTTTATAAGAAATTATGTTACAATTAAACAATTAATTGTATAAGGACGAAAAATGTACAAAAATCTTTCTTCAAAAGTAAAATTACTTATTAATATGATTTTAGCTCAATTAGGTTTTGCAGTAATTACTACAACAGCAATAATAACATCAAATGATTTAACAGCCATACTAATTGTAAATTTATTCTTTGCTTTAATCGTAGGATATGTAAATTTTGCTGCGATGAAAAGAATCACAGGTGGGATAGATAGATTTAAACGATATATGGAAGATATGATGGATTTTGTTTTTATGAGAACAAATAGAATCCAAAAAGCTCAGTATATGAAAAATGATGAAATAGGTATGATTCTTACAGAAATGAATTCTTATGTAGATAAGATAGATGTAATTAGAAAAGAAGATATGAAGGTTTTAGGTGAAGTTGTTCTTACAATGGATAAGTTATCAAGGGGTATATACAAATGTAGAGTACATAGTGACTCAGAAAATTTTATGATACATGCTTTAAAAGATACTATTAATAAGATGTTAGATGAAAATGAAGAAAATATAACAAAATTAAGAACAACTGTTCAAGCATATGCAAATAATGATTATCGTGAAAAAATTGATATTAGTCCAAGGTTGAGTGAAGATATGCTTCATGTAATGGAAGCAGTTAATATTTTAGGTGAAAACTTATCAAATAATGCAAAAAGAAATTTAGACAATGGACAGTTACTAGAACAAAATTCTCGAAAGATGAATACGTCAATGACAAACTTAGCTGCAAAAGCAAATGAACAAGCAGCAAGTTTAGAAGAAACTGCTGCAGCTGTAGAGGAGATTACTTCAATTACAAGAAATAATGCAGAAAATGCTTCAAAAATGGCTAATCTAGGTCAAACTGTAAAAGAATCAGTTAAAAATGGACAAGGTCTTGCTAAAAAAACAGCAAACTCAATGGATGAGATTAATAGTGAAGTAACATCAATAAACGAAGCAATAACAGTAATAGATCAAATTGCATTCCAAACAAATATACTTTCACTAAATGCAGCAGTAGAAGCAGCAACAGCAGGTGAAGCAGGAAAAGGTTTTGCAGTTGTTGCAGGGGAGGTTAGAAATCTTGCGAATAGAAGTGCTGAAGCAGCAAAAGAGATTAAAGACTTAGTAGAAAAAGCAACTTTAAAAGCCAATGATGGGAAAATAATATCAGATGATATGATTAAAGATTATGAAAAATTAAATGAGCACATTTCTCATACTCTTGAGATTATTTCTGATGTTTCTACTGCTTCAAAAGAGCAAATGAGTGGAATCGAACAAATTAATGATACCGTTTCAATGTTAGATAGAGTTACACAAGAAAATGCTAATGAAGCAAATAATGTATCACAAATCGCAACAGATACTTTAAATATGGCTAATGATCTTGTAATGGATGCTAAAGAAAAGCAGTTTAGTTAAGAGGAGTATTTCATGAATGAAGAGCTTATCTTAGACAAATATGCTTTCTTAGTTAGTGAAACAGATGAAAAAGGTATTATCACCTTTGCAAATGATGATTTTTGTAGAGTTGCAGGTTATACCCTTAAAGAACTGTTAAATCAGCCTCATAGTATAGTAAGACATAAAGATATGCCTAAAGCAGCATTTAAAGATTTATGGGCAACTGTAAAAAGAGGTGAGGTTTGGACAGGTTATGTTAAAAACAAAACTAAATCACAAAAATACTATTGGGTATTTGCTACGGTATATCCTACAACTAATGAGAATGGAGAAATTTCTTATATGTCGTGTAGAAGAAAAGCATCAAAAGAAGAAATTGAAGAGTACAGTTCTTTATATAAAAAAATGTTATTAGAAGAGTAAAAGGGAAAAAGATGGGAGCAGGACAAGAGATAGTATTAGATGAATACGCATTTTTAGTTAGTGAGACAGATGAAAAAGGTATAATAAGATTTGCAAATGATGATTTTTGTAAAATAGCAGAATATAGTCTAGAAGAGTTAGTAGGAAATCCACATAATATGGTAAGACATAAAGAGATGCCAAGAAAAGCATTTAAAAGCTTGTGGGAGACAGTACAAAGAGGAGAAACTTGGACTGGATACGTAAAGAATGCAACAAAAACAGGAGGGTACTATTGGGTATTTGCAACAGTGTACCCATTTGAAAGTTGTGATGGGTCTAAAGGATATTTATCTTGTAGAAGAAAACCATCTAATGAAGAAATTTCTAGTGCTGAAAAGCTTTATTCTAAATGGCTTGAAGAAGAGAGAAGAGTTTAATTTCTTATTGGTAAATAAATTGTAAATTTTGCCCCTAAAAATTCTTTATTATTATAAGTTATTTTTTTGTTCTCTACAGAAATAAATCCTTTTAGGTGTTTATTAATAATTTCATATGTCATATAAAGTCCAATACCTGTTCCTTGTGACTTATGTTTTGTTGTAAAGTAGACATCAAATATTTTATTAAGATTTTGTTCTTCTATTCCACCTGCATTATCTTGAATAAGTATACTTAAATATCCTTCTTTCCCTTGTTCGCACTCTTTCATATTACAATTTGGAATTTTACATTGTTTTTCATATTTTATTAAAAAACTGATAAGTTTATCTTTTTGAGTTTTATTTTCAAAGGCATCAATAGCATTGTTTAATATATTAATAAGAGCTTGTAAAAGTTCATTTTCAAAAGTTGTAATTGTAACTTTGTCAACTTGAGATTTAAGTGTTATCTCTTTTGTTGATAGTCTAGCAGATACTAGTTGAATAGCTTTATCATAAATATCTTGCGTATTCACTTGTTTTACTGTTTTATCTGGGTTAAAAAACTCTCTAAAATCATCTATTGTTTGAGATAAATGTTTAGTAGTACTTACAATAGTATCCATTCCTTTGATAAACTCTTCTTCTTTTAAAATATTTAGTTCTTTTTGGATTTTAGACCCTGAAGCAATAGTAGAAATTGAAGATAAAGGTTGTCTCCATTGATGGGCAATATTTCCAAGCATCTCTCCCATTGAAGCCATTTTTGATTGTTGATATAAGAGCATATCTTTTTTTCTATTTGCTTTTATCTGATTATTTATTTTTGTATGATAAATATTAAAAAAATTCTTTAAAATGTTAGATATATAAAAGGCAAGGGAAATTAAAATTGTAGTAAGAATTAAACTAAAAGTAAGAGTGTTTATTAAAGATTCATTATTCATTTTTCTTAATTCTTCTTTCTTTACTTCTAGATATTTTAATAAATCCAGATTGTAAAAACCAGAACCAATAGCCCATTGCCAATCTTCAACACCTTTTATATAGGTTGTTTTAAAAGCAGGCTTTTTAGTTTCTGGCATAATTGAACCTATATAACTTATAAAACCAGAACCTTTCTTAGCTTGTTTAATAATCTCTTTTGTAATCATAAAACCACTTGAGTCAACTAAGTTAATTCGTTGTTTCCCTATATACTCTTTTTTTACATGAGCTAATTGGTAACCATCATAGTCAAAAATAAAAATATACCCATTTTTACCATATCTAACATTTTGAATATGTTCTTTTATTATATAGTCTTGTATTTTTTTTGTAAAAGAGTCCTTATATTCTCCTGTTCCTACAATAATATTTAAAGGTTTATATATTTCTAGGTAGGTGAACTTATCATATTTCTTTTTACCTGCATTTGGTTTAATTGCTTTGATATATCCTATATATTTATCATTTGTTTTAAAATGATTTATAACATTTGTATAAAAGTAAATTCCATCTTCATTTTTTTCCTTTGAAATATTTTTATTTTCATAATTAGGACTTGCAGGATGAAGTAAAATCTTTCCATTTGGCTCTGCAAGGTAAAAATAGCCTCTATTTTCATTAAATCTTATATCTCTAAGGGTCTCTTTTATAATATTAATTAACTCTTCTTTTGGTAAGTGTGAATATTTTTTATGTAGATTTTTTATAATACTCAATGCTTCTTGGACTCTAGCTTTTATTTCTTTTTCAAGTTCAAGTTCTAGATTTGCTCTTTTTCTTTGAATGTCTTTATAAACTTTTTCAACTTGGAACATAATAAGTTTCTTATTAGATTCTATATAGTTTTTTTTATATATATCTAAGTCTTTTTTAAAGTTTTGTTCATTTTGAATATATATATAAATATTTATTAAAAGTGTCATCATAAGAATTATTACTACAGGAGAGTATTTTATAAATTTTAAAAGGTCTTGTTCATTTTTTATAAACAATAAATTACTCCTCTAGATATTTGATGATTTTTTCTTTTGCTCTATTAGATAAAATATTAGAATATAAATCTTTATCAACTTTAAAAAGTTGTTTACTCCCACTTTGTATTTCTTGTGCAACGAAATCACTAGAAATTGAGATTTTTACATACAGAACTTTATTTTCATCAATCCAAGTATTTTTTATAATACTTTTTGAAAGAGATTTAATAGAAACCTCTTTTGCAAGTTTTTCTAAGTCTTTATCAAATAAATTAGAATTTGTAAGACTTTCTTCATAGTCTTTATAGAATCGAAGAGTCTTAGAATAAATTTCTTGGCTTAGTCTATTCCCTGCAAAAATCAATGCTTTCTTTTTAGTAAATTTTAAATCATCATTTTTTTTGATTTTAGATACTCCAAAGGTACTAATATAATTTTCATCTTTTATATTCTTTAACCAAGCTGGAGCATTATCAGGAATTTCAATAAAGTTTTTGGTTTCTTTATTTTCACTAAAAGGATTAAGTGAAGATAAAGAAAAACATCCACTAAACACAAATAAAATAGAACAGATAAAGAAAAAAGATTTAATCATTATTTATCACTATAATTTTCAATTAATTCTTTTGCTTGTTGTAATGCCTTATCACTATTATCTTTATCAAATGTTAAAGCAATTGCCATTCTTCTTCCTTTATGACTTTGAGGTTTCCCAAACACTCTTGCATAAGAAGTTTTAGTAAAGGCTTCATCTTTTATTTCTATACTAGGATTAAAGCTATCTCCTTTAGCCTTGTATGCAGCACTTGCTCCTGCTCCATAATCAATGAAATCTAAAGGTAATCCAAGGACTGCTCTAATGTGAAGTGCAAACTCACTTTGAGATTGGGTAATCATAGTTACCATACCTGTATCATGTGGTCTTGGACTTACTTCAGAAAAATAAACTTCATCACCTTTTACAAATAGTTCAACACCAAAAATACCTCTTCCACCTAAACCATCAGTGATTTTTTGTGCAACTTCTTGAGATTTTATTTTCGCCTCTTCACTCATATTCATTGGTTGCCATGAGAAAATATAGTCACCATCTTCTTGTATATGTCCAATTGGTTCACAAAATACAGTTTGTTTCCCATTTCTAACTGTTAACATGGTGATTTCATAATCAAAAGTGATAAACTCTTCTACGATTAACTCACTTGCATCACCTCTAGCTTCCTTTGCAAGTTCCCAAGAGTTTTGTAGATCAGTTTCACTTCTTGCAATACTTTGTCCATGGCCAGAAGAACTCATAACTGGCTTAATTACACAAGGGAAACCAATATTTGCTGCTGCTTTTTCTAAACCTTCAAAAGTGGTTACAAATTCATATTTAGAAGTAGGAAGTTTAAGTTCAACAGCTGCAAATTCTCTAATATTTTTTCTATTCATAGTTTTATTTACTGCATCTGCATTAGGAATTACATGGTAACCTTCTTCTTGGGCTGTAAATAAAGCATCAATATTAATAGCTTCTACTTCAGGTAAAATATAATCAGGTTTTTCTCTTCTAATTACATCTAAAATCTCATTTTTATTTTTCATATTAATTGTATATGCTTTATTTGCAACTAATTGTGCAGGAGCATTATTATAAGAATCAACTGCAATAGTTTCAATCCCTAATCTTTGTGCTTCAATAATAACCTCTTTCCCTAACTCTCCACTTCCAAGAAGCATAACTTTTATAGAATCTGCTTTTAAAGGTGCTGTAAAATTCATTTTTGTCCTTTTAATAAGAATTTTGTTCTTTCATAGAATTTTTTATCTAAATCTGCAAGTTTATATCTTTTAATAATAGATTTTAAAATTAATACATAATTATGACCAATTGCTGAATATTCAGTCATATCTCCACTTAAAATATAACCATCAATATATACATTGTTTTCTCTCATCTTTTGTCTATTTGTTCTAAAGTCTTCATATGCAGAAGTCCTATTTAAGTTTCTCATATAAATAGCAATAGAAGATTCAAGTGTAGGGAAAATACGTATAAGATGTCTTTTGTCTTCATCTCTTTCTCTTGGAACCATACCTATTTTAGGATTATAAGTCCAATGTCCAAAAATATTGTTAGCTTCTCTTATAAATCTACTTCTTCCCCACGCACTTTCTGTTGCTGCTTGTGCAATTGCTAAAGATGGGGGAATAATATCTATTCTTTTTAAGAATTTTTTATAATCATAAAGATCTTGTACTTTGTATTTTTTTTGCAATTGTTTAAGTTTTTTATACTCTTTTGAGTCAGTATTTAAGTTTTTTTTGCCTTTTAAGGATAATATAAAAATCCTTTCAGTTAGAATTTTTATATTTTCTACTCTTATTTTCTTTTCTAAAAAATTAAAAAAATATGTTTTTGCTTTTTTCCCTCTTAATTTATAATATTCTTGAGGAAAACCTTTTGTAGCTGTTTCTGCCAGGGATAAACTAGCAATAAAACAGGCAAGAAATAGATTTTTTAATAATTTCATTTAGCTATCCTATAGATGTAGTAAAAATCTTTTTTATTGCACCTTTAAAATAGATTTTTTTATTAATTTTAGAGATGGTAAGTTCTTCCATACTTTTTGGATAAACTAATGTTTTTTCATCAACAAGATTTAAATCAAGACATCTTAAAAAACAAGCAACCATACCTGTTCCACAAGCTTTAGTCTCTCCTTCTACACCCCTTTCATAGGTTCTTACAAAAAGTTTTTTATCTTCAGTTTTCACAAAATTTACATTTGCATTATATTTATATCTCATTTTTGCACTTAAATCATGATCATATTTTTCTAAATCATCAACTATTGTGACTAAATGGGGAACTCCTGTATCTATTAAGTACCAAGTACGTCCTTCTTCTTCAAAAGCTTCTTTGATAACTTTAGGCTCAGTCATTTGTGTTTCCACTATATTGTTTTCAACTGATGATTCAATAATTCCAGCTTTTGTTAGAAATTTCATTTTTTCTTGAGCTAGACCATTTGTATAGGCATAATGTGCAACTGCTCTTGTAGCATTTCCACACATTGAAGCAACACTTCCATCACTATTGTAAAATAACCATTTGAAATCTGCTTCATTACTAGGAACTAGTGCCACTAAACCATCAGCACCAATTCCTTCTGTTCTATTACATAATTCAATTGCTTTGTTAGAAAAATCTTGTTCAACAAAAGTGTGAAAGATTATAAAGTCATTTCCACTTGCAGAGTATTTTGTATATGTCATATAATTTCTCCTATAATTCTTTCAACTTCATCTTGTAAATTTTTTAAATCTTTTGAGTTATCAATTATCATATCAGCTAACTCTTTTTTCTTTTCTATATCCCATTGATTTGAGATTTTTACAAGTGCTTCTTTTTCATCTATATTGTCTCTTTTCATTAATCGTTTAATTTGCAAATCTTTTGGAGTATAAACAACTAAAGACTTAGGAATAGGGTAGTGCATTTTTTCAAAAAATAGAGGAATATCAATAAAATAAGGTTTATTTTGACTTTCAAAAAGTCTTGACTTTTTTACAATATCATCTTTGATAAGAGGATGAAGAAGATTTTCTAATCTTTGTTTATTTTCTTCATTTGTAAAAATGATTTTCCCAAGCTCTTTTCTTAAAACTTTACCATCTTTTACATATTGGCTACCAAACATTTCTGCAATCTTTGCAGAGTTCTCGTCAAGCAGTCTATGAGAAATCTCATCTGCATCAATAATTAAAAAACCATGAAGTTTAAAAAGGTTACAAACTGTACTTTTACCTGTAGATATTCCACCTGTTAAGGCGATTGCATTTTTAAATAAATCATTACTCATAGTAAATATTTTACTACAAAAATGATTTATTTATGATTATTGAGGGAAGATTATCTTTTTGCGATTCCAGTTAAGGCTCTATATTGAGCTGCTGGGAATACAAAAGATGCGTGGTGAATTTCAGTTGAATAGTAATCTAAGTCAACTAGTAAATCAGATCTTTGTAAAATAATATCTGCTGTTGGGTGATACTTTTTAGAAGCTAAAATTGCAGTCTCATGTCCAAATTTATATGGCATTGCAATCCAAAAACTATTACCAACTAATTGTAAATCTGTTTTTAGTTTATCATCATTTTTACTAAAACTTTTTGTTGAAAGGGCTATTACTCCATCATCTTTTAAAACTCTATCAATATTCGCTAATAACATTTCATCAAACTCAATATCTGTGAAAATCATTACATCAATGTTTTTTTCATTTTTTGAAGTTAAAACTGAAGTGTCACCATATTCAACATTTTTAAGATTATGTTTTTCAACTTCTTTTTTGAAATCGTCATTAATTGAACCAATAATTAAAACATTTTCTGGTTCTTTATGCGTACAAATAGGAGTATGTACCATCATTTCATTAAAGGCTTGATTATTCTTCATTTTTTTAAGTCCTTATATTTTATAAAATTTTAGGTATAATAGCAAAATACTATTAAACTAAATGAATATATCTTAAGGTCATAAAAAATTAAGCTTATATTTAAGAGTAATGTTCTATTAGGTACATAAAAATCAAAAAAGAAGGAAAGTAATGTCAACAGTAAGTTACAAAGATGCTGGTGTAGATATTGATGCTGGTAACCAGTTTGTTGAAAATATTAAACCACATGTTAAATCTACTTTAATCCCAGGAGTACTTGGAGGAATTGGTTCATTTGCAGGAGCATTTGAATTACCAACAGGATATAAAAAACCAGTTTTATTATCAGGAACTGATGGGGTAGGTACAAAACTTAAACTAGCGATTGACTCAAAAAAATTTGATACAGTAGGAATTGACTTAGTTGCAATGTGTACAAATGACTTACTTTGTAATTTTGGAGAGCCATTATTTTTCCTAGATTACTATGCAACTGCAAAGTTAGAAGTTGATGCAGCAACTGATGTTGTAAAAGGTATTGCAGAAGGTTGTATTAGATCTGAATGTGCATTAGTAGGTGGTGAAACTGCTGAAATGCCTGGTATGTACAAAGAAGGTGATTTTGATTTAGCAGGTTTTTGTGTAGGTATTGCAGAAAAAGAAGAGTTAAACAGAATTGAAAAAATAGAAGAGGGTGATGTTTTAATCGCACTTCCTTCTTCAGGTGTTCACTCAAATGGATTCTCTCTTGTTAGAAAACTTCTTTTAGAAAAACTTGGAATGACTTTAGAAGATGAATTTGATGGTAAAATTTTAAAAGATGTTTTATTAGAACCAACAAGAATTTATGTTAAAGAATTCAAAGCTAATAAAGATAAAATCAATGCCTTAGCACATATTACAGGTGGTGGTATTACTGAAAACTTACCAAGAGTACTTCCAGACAACTTAAAAGCAGTTGTTGATAGAAGTAAAATCCAGGTATTACCAATATTTGATTATATGGGACAATTCGTAGAACAAGAAGAGATGTACAGAACATTTAACATGGGTGTTGGTATGGTTCTTGTTGTAAATCCTTCAAATGTAGATTCTGTATTAGAAAACACAGATGGTTATGTTATTGGGGAAATTAAAGCCGGAGAAAAAGAAGTAGAATATATTTAATCTTTTACTTCTAAAATTAAAAGGCAAGTGTAAAAACTTGCCTTTTATGTTTCTTTCATTTCAATAAATAAGAAGTGAGAGTCTGTAGTTGCTTCAATAGTTAAATCTTTTTCTTTAGTAATTTCCATTGCATCACCTCCATTTATCTCATTACCATTTATTAATGAAGTCCCTTCAATCTGTACAAAATATATTTGTCTATTTTTAATTACTTTAAAGTCCAAAGTCTTTCCTTTTTCTAATTCACTTACATATAAATTTACATCTTGATGAATTTTTATAGGAGCTTCACCTTCGAGGGAAGAAACTATATTTAGCAAAGTGTTTTTTCTTTGTTTTTCTTTATATTTATAGGAACCATAAAGGGAAGGTAAGCCTTTTTTAGGAGGTATAATCCAAATTTGAAGAACTCGTAAGTCTTTACTTTTATGTAGATTATATTCACTATGAAAAATTCCATCACCTGCACTTAAATATTGCACTTCTCCTCTTTTTAGAGTTTCGGAATTATTCATTGAATCTTTATGTGTAATCTCACCTTCAATAATATATGTAATTATCTCCATATTTTGATGTGGATGAGTATTGAAACCACTTTTGGGATGAATAATATCATCATTTAAAACTCTTAAAACACCAAAGTTGATATTATTTGGATTTCTATATTCTGCAAAAGAGAAATGAAATCTACTTTCTAGCCAACCTAAATTTGATTTCCCCATACTTTCTTTTGTAATTTTTTTGATCATTTAGTTTCCTTTATCAAAGGCAAAAGACTCCATTGAGATATTAGAGTACATAAATTCACTATTAAAAGAGATACCTTTTTTATTATAAGCACTTCCATAGATTATATATAGTGGAATAAAATGTTCAGATGAAGGATGATTTTGATAGAAGCTTTTCTCTTTGGTTATATTTATAAGACTATTTTCATCTGCTTCTTCTATAGTCTTAATAACAATTTCATTAAATTCTTTAGCATATTTTTTTATTTCATTACTATGGGAGATGCCTCTTAAGTTATGGGTAATTCCTCCACTACCAATAATCATAGCTTCATCTTTTAATTCTTTTATAATTTCTCCTAAATGGATTAATTCTTCATAAGAGTATGAATAAGGCAATGAAAGTTGAATAATAGGAATATCTATTTTTTCATACATAAGAGCTAAACAAGTCCAAACTCCATGGTCAAAACTTGTTCTTAGAGCATCAATTGACACATTAATACCATTTTCTTTTAAGTGATTAAAAACTTTTAATGATATATCTTTATTACTTGATATATCATATTTATATTCGTATAACTCTCTTTCAAAACCATAAAAATCATACATTAAATCTTTTGTTGTGTAGTTTATAATTTTTAAGTCTTTAGTTAAATAATGAGAAGAAAAAATAATAATATATTTTGGTTTCTTTAATGTTTTTGAAAAAGAATTAATATTTTTATTACTTTGAGTATTTTGTAATACAATATTTGGTGCACCATGTGAAATAAATAATGAAGGAAAGGTAGTACTTTTCATAATTAGTCCTTGAAGGACCTTAGCTAATTACTTAGCTAAGATACCTTCTAGTTCTACAATTAGTTTTACTTCTTTCCCTACTGCTAGACCACCTGCTTCTAATACTGTATTATATTTTATTCCATAATCAAATCTATCAATTTTTCCAGTTAATACAAGCCCAACTCTAGTATTTCCCCAAGGATCTTTTATCGAACCATTATTTTCTAAGTCTAAAGTAATATCTTTTGTAACACCTCTCATAGTTAGTTTACCATGGGCTTTATCCCCTTCTACTTTATCTAATTTAAATGTAATTTCTGGATATTTATTAACTGCGAAGAAATCAGATTCTTTTAAGTGATCATCTCTTTTTTTATTTGCAGTATCAATTGAGGCTACTTTTACAGTACCATTTAGTGATTTTAGTGTTTTTGTTTTTTCATCATATTCAAAAGAACCAGTAAAGTCATTAAAACTTCCCGTTACATTTGAAATCATCATATGTTTTACTTTAAAACCAACATTTGAATGGCTCTTATCTAAATTATATGTACCTGCATATAGTGCACTTGTTGCTAAAATTGAAACTAAACCTGCTTTCATTAACTTTGTCATAAATCGTCCTTTTTGTTTTATTACTACTAATTAGTAATATAAATGTAAAATTTTTTAGTTTGCTTGATAAACCTTATCTAAAAGATTATATAAAGTACCAAGTTCTTGCTCATTTAAAACTGATAATGAATTATATAACTTTTTTGCATGGTCTGGAAATACTTTTTCAATTAAAAGCTTACCTTCTTCTGTTAATGTAAGAATAGAATTTCTTCTATCTTGAGGAAGTTTAATTGAGGTAATTAGTCCATCTCTTTTTAGATTTTTTATTACTACTGTAATATTTCCAGGTGTACTCATAGTAAGTTTTGTAATTGAACTGGTATTTAAATCACCACGATGATAAAGTACTTCAAGCACCTTAAACTGATTAAAAGTTAGATTGTATTCACTTAAATAATTTACTGTATTATTATGAATCTTAAGTCTAAGTCTCTCTAGTTTTACTATAGTTTTCATTGACTTATCAGTTCTTTTCCCATAACTTTTAAGTGATTCTTTTATCATAAACCTAACTCCTAAAATAAAATTATAATACTAATTAGTAATAATGTCAAGATTTTTTTGTTAAATTAATAATTTTAGTAAATAGATTGAGAAGAAATTATATAGAAAGTTTAATTAAAAAGGGCTAGTTAATAAACTAGCCCTTTTTATTAAGTAAGTTATTTATTAAGCAGCTTTTTTAGCAACTTTTTTAGCAGCTTTTTTAGCTTTTTTAACTTTTGTTGGTTTTAATTTTAAAACTTTTTTTGTAACTTTTTTAGCAACTTTTTTTACGTCTTTTTTCTTAGCAACTTTTTTAGCAGCTTTCTTAGCTATTTTAGCAACTTTTTTTTCTTTTAATTCTTTTGCCATAATTTTTCCTTTAAAATTGTGAAATTATCTATTACTTATTGAAAATAGTAATATAATATGGGCATTATACATATAAACATTTATAATGTCAAGGCTTATAACTGAAAAAAAACTTAAATTTATAAACTTTTTTATTTAACCATTAAATTATAATCACTTAGATATAATATCGAGTTTGACTAAAAGCTTATAAGGAAATTTATATGTTATTAACACCAGGACCAACTCCTGTACCGGAATTTGTTAGAAAAGCAATGGCTGATGTTACAATACATCATAGAACACCAGAATTTGAAAAGATTTTTCAAGAAACAAGAGAATTACTTTTTGAATTGTATAAAATGGATGAAGTTGTTATGCTTGCTTCAAGTGGCTCAGGTGCAATGGAAGCTTGTGTTACTAATTTAACAAAGAAAAAAGCATTAACTATTAATTCAGGTAAGTTTGGTGATAGATTTGGAAAAATTTGTAAAGCTTTTGATATAGAATATACTGAAATAAAAAATGAATGGAATACTCCTGTAAGTATTGAAAATGTAGTAGATATAATAAAAAATGATAAAGATATTGATTCAATATTTATTCAGATTTGTGAAAGTGCAGGAGGATTAAGACATCCTGTAGAAGAGATTGCAAAAGCAGTTAAAGAAATCAATAAAGACATTTCAATAATAGCAGATGGTATCACTGCAATAGGTGTAGAAAAAATTGATACAATAAATCTAGATGCAGTAATAACTGGAAGTCAAAAAGCTTTAATGCTTCCTCCAGGTTTAGCAGTAATAGGATTATCAAACTCTGCTGTTGCAAAGATTGAAGAAAATGCTAGAGGTTTCTATTTTAACTTAGCAACAGAAATAAAAAAACAAAAAACAAATACAACAGCTTGGACAGCAGCAACTACTTTAATTATTGGATTAAAAGAGATACTATCGTATATTAAAGAAAATGGTGGTTTCGAAAAACTTTATTCTGATACTTCAAAAAGAGCAAATGCTACTAGAGAAGCTTTAAAAGCTATTGGATGTGAAATCTATCCTAAAACACCTGCAAATGCAATGACAACAGTTTACACAGAAAATGCACCAGAAATTAGAAAAATATTAAAAACAAAATATAATGTAAATATTGCTGGGGGACAAGACCATATTAAGAAATTGATTTATAGAATAAATCATATGGGATTAGTAGAAGATTTTGAAGCAACTTGGGTAGTAAATGCAATAGAGCTTACAATGGATGAATTAAAAATAAGACCTTTTGATGGAACAGCTTCAAAAGTATTCTCTGAAGTAATGTTTAAAGGAAATTAAGATTATGGTTTTTGAACATGAAATACCAAAAGGTTCGAGATTATATTTTGGTAAAACAGCAAAGGCAAAAAGGAATTTAGAAAATAAAGTTTGTGATCTTCTTGATGTTAATGGTTTTGAGGAAATTATTACTCCTAATTTTTCTTATTCTCAACATCAAGCAATTGAAAATGATAAAAAATTAATAAAATTTTCTGATGAAAAGAATGAACAAGTTTCATTAAGAGCTGATTCAACTTTAGATGTTGTTAGAATTATTACTAAGAGATTAGGTAGAACAACTTCTCATAAGAAATGGTTTTATGTTCAACCTATTTTTTCTTATCCTTCAACTGAAGATTATCAAATTGGTTGTGAATGGATAGACCATAATAATATTGCAGATCTTATTAATATTACAGGAAATATTTTAAATGAGTTAGCTATTAATCCAGTATTACAGCTTTCAAATATAAATATACCAAAACTAATTTCAAAAGAGTTCGAAATAGATATTGATTTTTTTAAAAATGGTGAAATTTCAAAGTTATTTGATTTGGATATTGTTTGGTTAAATCAATTAATAAAAGTAAAAGATATACAAGATTTAGAAAAAGCGATAAAAATTGCTCCAGAAGTAATAAAAGCTGAATTAGAAAAACTTTTAAATACAGCAAATGAAATAGAATACAAAAATTTAGTTATTGCTCCACTTTATCATGGTAGTTTAAAATATTATGATGATGTATATTTTAGAGTTATTCAAGACAATTTTGTAATCAGCAAAGGTGGACAATACAGTTCTAATGGGATTTCTTCATTAGGCTTTGCACTTTATACAGATAGTTTATTAAAAATTTTAGAGGATTAGGGAAGATATGAAAGCAGATTTAATAGTTGGTATCCAGTGGGGAGATGAAGGTAAAGGTAAGATGGTTGATATGCTTGCCCAAGATTATGATATTGTTTGTAGGTCACAAGGTGGTCACAATGCTGGTCACACAATTTGGGTAGATGGAGTTAGATATGCTTTACACTTAATACCATCAGGAGTTTTAAATCCAAAGGCTATAAATATTATCGGAAATGGAGTTGTTGTTTCTCCTGAAGCTATTATTAAAGAAATGTCTCAATTCAATGATTTAGAAGGAAGATTATTTATTTCAGATAAAGCTCATTTAAATTTACCATATCATTCAGAAATTGATCAAGCTAAAGAGAGATTAAAAGGTGATAAGGCAATTGGAACAACAGGAAAAGGTATTGGTCCTGCATATTCTGAAAAGATATCAAGAACAGGTTTTAGAGTAGGTGAGTTATTAAACCCATCAAAACTTGCAGAAGGTATTACTGAATATTTTGAACAAAGTAAAGCTATTTTTGAAGTTTTAAATATTAAGATGCCATCAAAAGATGAATTAGTAAAACTACTAACTTCTTATAAAGAAAAACTTGAGCCATTTATTGCAAATACTACTAATATGGTATGGAAAGCTTTAGATGAAGATAAAAAGATTCTTTTAGAAGGTGCACAAGGTACCTTACTTGATATTGATCATGGAACATATCCTTATGTAACTTCTTCTTCTTGTGTAAGTGCAGGAGCTTGTACCGGTTTAGGAATAAGTCCAAAAGATATTGGAATTGTTACAGGAATTGTAAAAGCTTATACAACAAGAGTAGGAAATGGACCATTTCCTTCAGAAGATTTTACGGAGCAAGGACAAAAAATAGCTGATATTGGTAAAGAAGTTGGAGTAACTACAGGAAGAGGAAGAAGATGTGGTTGGTTTGATGCAATTGCTGTAAAACATGCAAGTAGATTAAATGGTTGTGACCAATTATCTTTAATGAAATTAGATGTTTTAGATGGTTTCCCTAAAATTAAAATTTGTGTAGCTTACGATTTTAATGGAGAAAGAATTGATTATATGCCATCAGATTTAGAAAGTGTTAAACCAATATATGAAGAAATTGATGGTTGGGATAGTGTTGTTGGATGTAGAGATTTTGACTCTCTACCTGATAATGCAAAAAAATATATTGAAAAAATAGAGGAATTAACTGGAGTAAGAGTTGGAATAGTATCAACATCACCAGAGAGAGCAGATACAATTATAAGAGGATAGCCCCATGAGAATGAAATTACATCACACGCCATATATCTCAAGAAGAATTTCACGTGACTTAGTTAATTGTGATTTTGTAGAGATTAGAAAGACTAAAGAGGAAATTTCAGAAGAGATAGAGAGTATCTTAGATGCTGATATAGAAAAAGAACATGACTTAGATGAAAAAGTACATGAATTATTAGATGGTCAAGAAGAAGAAATAGAGTTTTTAAATGCAGATAGAAGACAATTATTTTGGTTAACAAAAAAAAGACTTGCAAATGACTTTGGAGTAATTTTAAATAATGAAGATAGGTTTTCAGATATTGCACATAAAGTATTAGATTACTTATGGGAAGAAGATTATATTCATTATACTTGTTCTGATAATCAAGTAAAAAATGTAATTTTCGCATCTATAGATGAGTTTTTAAAAGGTTTTGAAAAAGCTGACGATGCAGTAATGGAAAAAATTAAACATTATAAAAGAAAGCTTATTCCAGGAACAGAAGAATATGATATTGTATATCATAGATTATATGAAGAAGAATTAATAAAAAGAGGACTAATGTAATGCAAAAAGTATGGATTTATTTAGAAAATGGAACATTCTTAGAAGCAAATTCTTTTGGAGCAACAGGTACAACAGTTGGAGAAATAGTTTTTAACACTTCTTTAACTGGTTATCAAGAAATCATTTCAGACCCAAGTTATGCTGGACAATTTGTAACATTCACTATGCCAGAAATTGGTAATGTAGGTGTAAATGCAGATGATATGGAAAGTAAAACTGCTTACTGTAAAGGAATACTTGTAAGAAATTATCATCATGAGTATTCAAATTATAGAGCAGAAAATGATTTAAACTCATTTTTAAAAGAGCACGGAGTTCTTGGAATCTGTGATATTGATACAAGATATTTAACAAAAATGTTAAGGGATGAAGGAGCAATGATGATGATTGCTTCTACAGAAATTTCTAATAAAGAAGAGTTAGCAGACAAATTAGAAAAGAGCCCAAGAATAGAAGATATTAATTACATAAAAGAAGTAAGTACTAAAGAAACTTATGTTCATAAAAATGGTGCTTGGAACCACTTAAAAAAAGAATATAATAAAGCAGTAATGAGTGATAAAAAAATTGTAGTTATTGATTTTGGTGTTAAAAGAAATATTTTGAATGAGCTTGTAGAATCAGGATTAGAGGTTGAAGTTGTTCCTTCTTCTTTTAATGCAGATGAGTTAATTTCAAGATTTGAAAAGAAAGAAATAGGTGGAGTTTTCTTATCAAATGGTCCTGGAGATCCTTTAACATTGACAGAAGAAAAAGAGCAAGTTCAAAAATTAATAGAAGCAAATATACCAATGTTTGGAATTTGCTTAGGACATCAAATGTTATCAATTGCTCATGGATATGACACATATAAATTAAAATTTGGACAACATGGTGGAAATCATCCTGTTGCAAACCCAGAGACAAGAGTTGTAGAAATTACAGCACAAAATCATAATTATAATGTTCCTGATAATATTGTTGAAATTGCAGAAATTACACACCAAAACTTATTTGATAATACAATTGAAGGTGTAAAATATAAAAATAAAGAGATTTTCTCTGTTCAACACCATCCTGAAGCTAGTCCTGGACCTCATGAATCAAAGTATATCTTTGATGAATTTGCAAAGATTGTAAAATAAGTTTTCTTATTTTACAATCAAAGTAGTTAATCTTTTATTCCCCAAAGTTCTTCCCTAATTTTTCTTGCATTTTTTATATATAAACTCAAAAAAGAACTATGATAAAGTATTAATATACAAAAAGAAGTTATTAGGGCAATACTATTAAAAGTGATTAAAAAAGCTTTATTCTCATTCCATGCGTAAACTAGGCTAATAAATACAGCGATAAACAAAATAATACTATAAATTCTCGATAAAGTAATTCCTATATTTTTTTGTATGATAACTAAAAAAATAGTTGTTACAAGAATAGTTGACATAATAAACATAGATAAAAAGATAATTAAAAATAAATCTTTACCTAATACTTCTATAGAAGTGATTGTAATAGATACAATAGTGAAACACTGTACTAAAATAGAAAAAACTAAAAGAAAAACTCCTTTAGGAAGTAAAGAATTAAAAGTTTTAAAAAATGAAGAAAAAGCTTGTATCATTAAGATAAGAGTTAAAGAACAAATTTTTCAAGAAGATAATATGTACCATTTGTTGCAATTCCCGCAGCAACACCTGCAAGTAAATCATCACCCATTACTCCCCAACCACCTTTTACTTCTCTATCGATTCTTCCAATAATTGAAGGTTTCCAAATATCAAAAATTCTAAAGTAAATAAATCCTAAGGCTGCAATATAATAGATATTTTCAGGTGTTATGGTACAAATAGATAGTGTTAGCCACATTCCTGCAAGCTCATCTATAACTATTTCTTTACTATCATGTTCTTGGACTTCTTCTTCATATTTATTAATTTCTCTGGCTGCTATAACTGATATTAAGATAGTTAATAAAAATAAAGTAGAAATATCTATTATTTGTAATAATAAAACTGCAAAAATCAAAGATAAAAAACTACCAGCTGTTCCTGGCGCCTTAGGGCTTAATCCACTATAAAAAACTGTTAAAAATAGCTTTCTCATTATTTTTTCTTCTCAATTCCTAATTTTTTTCTTTTTTCCCAAAGAGATTTTCTAGAAATCCCTAACTTTTTACTAAGTTCCGTATCTGGATATTTACTTTGATATGATAAAACCATCATTTTTACATAATCATTTATTGTCATAATACTATTTGTCATAAGAAGCGTATCTGATTTTTCAAACTCAATTTTTGTATAAGGAAACTCTTCTTCTTTTTCTAGGGAAACAAGAATACATTTTTTATCTTCAATAAGTTTATTTAAGTTCTCTTTCGCACTCTTTTTAAGTGAATGGTAATCTGTCAGATAAAAAATACCATTAAATTTTTCGTTTATGCTTTTTTGCCAATTATCTGTACCTAGTGATATAAATTTCATTTGAAGATCAAGTTTTCTTACTAGTTCAAAAGCTAATTTATCTGCACTAATTTGAGAATTTGTTTCTATTAATGTAGGAAAAGAAGTTGGTAATACATGGTTACTTGTATCAACATCATTAAATTGAAAATCAAGATAGTCTCTTAATGTTTGTAATTCTTTTCTTATTGACCTACATTCTCTATAATGGTAAATTTTTCTAACTAATTCATCCATTATAAAAGGTTTCATAATATAGTCTTTTGCACCTTCTTTTATTGGGTCTGTAACCGTTTCATCTGATATATAAGAAACTAAAAGAAGAATAATAGAGTCATTATATCTTCTGATAATTGTTTTGCATAATGCTGCAGGTAATGATGTAGAAAGAAGAATAATATCATAATCCTTTGTTAGATTATCAATATTAGGAGACTCTACAAAATCACAATTATGTCCATCATCTAATAGTCTAGATACAACTTTTTGTGCTAAGTAAATTTCACTTTCAATTATAAGAATATTCATTTTTTCGTCCAATCATAGTATTTTAAAGTAGCAATTGTTTGTACTGCAACTCCTTCTTTTCTTCCAATAAAACCAAGTTTTTCAGCAGTAGTTGCTTTTATATTTACAAACTGTTTTTCAATATGTAATAAAGAGGCAATTTTATTTTTTATTTGTATTTTATAGGGATTAATTTTAGGTTGTTGAGCTGTAATTGTTAAATCAATATTAACAATTTCATATCCTACATTATAAATAAATTTTATAATTTCTTCTAAAAGTATTTTAGAATCAATATTTTTAAATTTATTATCAGTGTCTGGGAAAAATTCTCCAATGTCTCCTGCTCCACAAGCTCCTAATAAAGCATCAATAAGAGAATGTATTAAAACATCACCATCACTATGAGCTTTAAACCCATAAGGCACATCTATTTTTATACCACCTAGATACATTTGTTTATTCTCTTCAAAAGGATGAATATCATATCCAATACCTGTAAAGAAGTTTTTACTTGGAGCTTTTAAACAAGTGATTTCATTTAGATCACTTGTAAGAGTAAGTTTTTTACTTTCTTTACTTCCTTGGATATAATGTATTGTTCCTTTTATTGCTTTTATTGCAGAACTATCATCTGTAAACTCAATATTTGTTTCAAGGGCTTTTTTTAAAATATTTGTTTTAGATAATTGAGGAGTTTGAATTAACTTTACATTTTCCCTATTAATTGTTTTTTCTTCATATATAACTGTATCATTTACATTTAAAACAGGAACTATGCAGTCAGCTTTTTCTTTTTCTTCAATAAGAGAAAGTATAATTTCTTTTGGGATACAAGCTCTTGCCACATCAGTTACCATTACATATTTTGATTCTACTTTCTGTAATGAGTTCTTCATTGATTGTTGTCTTGTCTCTCCACCTACAACAAATTCATATTCATCATTAAAATTTTTCATATAATTAAGTTCTTCTTTTGAAGAAGTGATGATGATTTTATCAAAATTGTATAAGTTTTGGATTTTTTTAGCAACAAATAGCCATAAAGGAGAGTTCTCTAGTCTTAACCATTGTTTCTTTGCTTGAAGACCAAATCTAGTGGAGTTCCCTGCACAGAGTATAATTAATGTAACATTTGACACAAAGCCCCTTTGAGTAAAAAAGTTACACATTATACTTGTATTAAACTTATGAAACCTTAAAGCCCTTCTTCTAATTTATATTTAATAGATTCAATGGATTTACTTAAAAGGTCTGTATCAAAACCATATTCTATTGCCTTATTTAAAGCTCTTTGAATATTAGCTTCTGATAATGGATTTGTAATGTCAGATAAAATTTTTATAATCTCTAAGATTTTTACTTTTTCAACATAGTCAGTAGGGCAGTGTTCTACGTCTTCAACAAATCCAATTGCAAAAATTAAGTTATGACTTAAGTTCCAATGTTTGAAAATATTTGCAGTAATTCTTGCACAAGAAAAACCTACAAACTCTTTTTCAACTAATGATATATTTTTAGTTATTGCTAATTGTTCTTGAAATTCTTCTTTTTTATCATTTTCTTGGATTATTTCTGAGATAACAAACTTCCCAGTTTCCTGTAAAAATGCAGGTAGTAAAAGCTCTTCTTTCAAGTCATGGTCAATTTTTGAAACCCAAGTATTAACTAAATTTGAAGCTAAATTACATGAAAACATAAAGTCATCAGTTGATACTGAATATGAAGATAAATCAGATTTAATTAGATTTTGAATAACAGAACCAAGAGCAATTGAAATAGTAAAGTTAACTCCAAGTAAAGAAATTGCTCTACTAGGTGTTTCTACTTCACTTACGAAGCCAAACATAGCAGAATTAGCAACTCTAAGTACTGTTGTAATAATTAAAGGGTCTTTTTCTATAATTTTTAGTAAATCAAGTGGTTCTTTTGTTGGCATTTTCCTAAACTCTTCTAATTCAAGGACAGAGTTTGGTAAAGGAGGTAAAGAATCAATTTTTTCTACTATTAACTGTTTCATTGTTGTTCCTGTAAATCAAATTTTAATATAATATCAATTAATTGTTTATACTCATCTGTATTTAATCGTAATAAGTCTAGTTTATCTTGAAATATATTAAAGTTTCTTTTTTTCTTTAAAAATATACCACTTGTGAAAAAGTCTTTTAAAAGGTCATCTTCAAAGCTTTTTATATCATATCCCTCTGAAAGAGTTTTATTTTTTAAATTTTCAAAATAAAGATCTATAATATTTTTAAATTTTGATTTTGTCATATCAAAACTTAGATTTTTAAAATATATTTTATGAATCAAGGTTAAAACTAAGAAAGAAGCATTATTTGTTAAAACTGCATATTCTGTATTTATTTCTGTAAACTCATTATTACCAAATCTAGATGATTTACTTAAATCAAAACCATGGAATATTTTTTCTAAATTAAGGTGATATTTTTCAAAGCTATATTCCAAAGGATATGAACTTATATCATGATAATCAACATGTGAAAAATAGTATAATTGTTCTCCTATTAGATTATTTAAAATATTTAAATGTTTCATATCTAAAGGTAGAAAAAGTTTTAACATACTTTTTGATTCTTTTAAAGTTTGAAAAAAGTTTTCAATATTTTCTCTTTTTTTATAATCTTTTGTAAATATACTACACAGTTCAGTAAAAATTTTAATAACTAATAAATAGCACTTAAATTCTAATTCAAACCTAGATTTATTTGAATTAAAACTCTCTTTTAATAACTCTTCATAAAACCTAAAAATTTTTGAAATTTCTTCTATGTTAAATTGATTATTTTCATAAATATTGAATTGTTTATTTAAAGTAAGATGATGAATTAAAGCCACAAATAGGTCTTGATTTCGTTCTTTATTACTTAATAAATATTCAAAATCATTTTTTGTTTTTGTGTAAATGTAATTTAATTCATTTGTAGTTTTCATAGAAACCTTAAATTGTAAAATAAGTTATTATATTCTAAGAAAGCTTATATGTTTAATAAATAAAAACTAGTTGTTTTAATTAAGTTTATATAAACTAAATTTGATATAATCAACTCAAATTATATACATAGGAATTTTATAATGAGAGATTGGTTAGACAATCATCAAAATGATGAAGTTAGGACACAAATGTATTATGCCAAAAAAGGCATTATTACACCAGATATGGAATATGTTGCAAAAGTTGAAAAAATTGAACCAGAATTGGTTAGAGATGAAGTAGCAAGAGGAAGGTTAATAATCCCTGCAAATGTTAATCATAAACATCTTAACCCTATGGCAATTGGTATGGCATCTTCGTGTAAGATAAATGCAAATATAGGTTCTTCAGCATTAGCATCAGATATTCAAGGTGAAATTGAAAAAGTTGATGTTTCTTTAAAATATGGTGCAGATACAATCATGGACTTAAGTACAGGTGGAGACTTAGATGCTATTAGAAAAGCTGTTATTGAGCACTCAACAGTTCCAATTGGAACTGTTCCAATGTACCAAATTTTACATGATGTTAAAGATAAAATTGAAAATTTATCTATTGATGTTATGTTAGATGTTCTAGAAAAACAAGCTCAACAAGGGGTTTCGTATTTTACTATTCACGCTGGATTCCTTTTAAGATTCATGCCTCATATTGCAAAAAGAAAAATGGGTATCGTTTCAAGAGGTGGTTCTTTAATGGCTGCATGGATGATGCACTACCATAAAGAAAATCCATTTTACGATGCTTTTGATGATATCTTAGATATTTGTAGAAGATATGATGTATCTTTATCTTTAGGTGATTCATTAAGACCAGGATGTCTTGCAGATGCATCTGATGAAGCTCAATTATCAGAATTAAAAGTATTAGGTGAACTAACACTTAGAGCTTGGGAAAAAGATGTTCAAGTTATGATTGAAGGACCAGGTCACGTTCCATTAAATCAAATTGAAAGAAATATGAAACTTGAAAGAGAGTATTGTCACGAAGCACCTTTTTATATCTTAGGCCCACTTACTACTGATATTGCAGCTGGTTATGACCATATTTCATCTGCAATTGGTGCAGCTGTTGGTGGATGGCATGGAGCTTCAATGCTTTGTTATGTAACTCCAAAAGAACACTTAGGATTACCAAATGCCGAAGATGTAAGAGAAGGTATTATTGCATATAAAATTGCAGCTCACTCAGCAGATATTGCTAGAGGAAGAAAGGGTGCAAGAGATATTGATGATGAAATGTCAGATGCAAGATATGCTTTTGATTGGAATAAACAGTTTGAATTATGTTTAGATCCTGAAAGAGCAAAAGAGTATCATGATGAAACTCTTCCTCAAGATGTATTTAAAGAAGCTGAATTCTGCTCAATGTGTGGACCAAAGTTTTGTTCATACAAAATCACTCAAAAGATTGTAAAAGATCATGGTGATAAGATTGAAGCAACTGCTACAGCTTAGAAAAATTTAATAAAAGATAAGTTATAAAAAAGGTCAAGTTTTTTACTTGACCTTTTTTTATTAGTAATTTGAATTAAGACAAAAGTTATCCTATTTAAAATATAATGTTAGGAAATTTTAAATAGAAACTATTTATAAGGATAGAAAGATATGGCAACTATAGCTGATATAAAAGAAGAGTTATCAAAAGTTATATATCCAGGATTCCAAAAGTCAATTGTTGATTTTGGTTTCGTAAAAGATATTCAAATAGATGCAGATGATGCCTGTACAGTGCTTTTAGATATTACTTCAAGTGCTGAAGATGTAGCTTCAAAATTAGAGGAAGATATTTCAAAAGTTTTATCTACAATTGGTATTACAAATGTAAATTTAAAGATTAGTAGACCAGAAGCTCCAAAACAACAAAGTAATAGTATGAGTGGAAATAATATTGCTCCACAAATTAAAAACTTTGTAATGGTAAGTTCAGGTAAGGGTGGAGTTGGTAAGTCAACTACAACTGTTAACTTAGCAATTGCTGCTGCAATGCAAGGTAAGAAGGTTGGTATTTTAGATGCTGATATTTATGGACCAAATATTCCAAGAATGATGGGAATAAATGGATTAGATGTTGAGGTAGTTGGAAATAAAGCAAAACCTTTTTCTGTATATGGAGTAGATGTTATGTCTATGGGGTCACTTATGGAAGAGGGGCAATCTCTTATTTGGAGAGGTGCTATGATTATGAAAGCTATTCAACAATTACTAAGGGATATTCTTTGGGAAGAGTTAGATATTTTATTCATTGATATGCCACCAGGAACTGGAGATGCTCAATTAACTCTTGCACAAAGTGTACCAGTAACATGTGGTATTAATGTCACTACTCCTCAGCATGTAGCACTTGATGATTCAAGAAGGTCTTTAGATATGTTCTCTAAACTTCATATACCTATTGGTGGAATTATTGAAAATATGAGTGGCTTTATTTGTCCAAAATGTGGAGAAGAATCGGATATTTTTGGACAAGGCACATGTGAAGATTTAGCTGACCAATATAATACACAAGTTTTAGGACTACTTCCCATTGAACCAGCAATTAGAGAAGGTGGAGATAGTGGGAAACCAGTTGTTTATTTCCAACCAGAGTCAGAATCTGCAAAAAGATATATGATTGCAGCTCAAAAATTAATTCAATTTATAGATGAAAATCATGATAAAGCAGAAAATGCTTCTATTCAACCTACAACAAATGGAGTATCTGCTTGTTCAACAAGTGCAGCTTCTTCTCAACAAAAACAAGAGTCTTCAGAAAGCTGTGGAACAGGTTGTGGGTGTCATTAAATAAAAGAGGGTGACCTCTTTTATTTATATGATTAATATTTAGTCTTTCTACTCTAAAGTTTTTATTAATATAAATTATATTATTATGAATTAACTTCTTATAGTTAATCTAAAATTTTAGGAAGATTTATGAATAATAAATTAAAATCTTTTCTTTATATAATCATAGTATTTGTTATTGTCAGTGGACTTTATTTAATTTATAAAGATATAAATAAGACAGAACTTCCAGAGGAATTTGCTTTTGGAAATGGAAGACTAGAAACTACTCAAGTTGATATCACAACAAAATTATCAGGAAGACTTCTTGAAATAAATGTAGAAGAAGGAGATATTGTTCAAAAAGGACAAATCTTAGCAAAACTTGATACAAATGAGTTGGAAGCAAAATTAAAACAAGCAAAAGCTTATGTAGAACAAGCAATACAAGAAGAAACTTATGCAAAAGCTATTGTAGAACAACGTGAAAGTGAGCTATCTTTAGCAAAAATAAATTATGATAGAACTTTAAAACTTTATAAAAATAAGAGTTTACCTTTGATTAATTTACAAAATGATGAAACAACGTTAAAAACTGCAAAAGCTGCATTACTCGCGGCAAAAGCACAAGTTGTAAATGCACAAGCTTCAATAAATGCAGCAAAAGCACAAGTTGAAACAATTCAAGTTAATATAGATGAGAGTGTACTTTATTCTCCAATAAAAGGAAGAGTATTATATAAAATAGCTCAAACTGGAGAAGTTATTGCAAATGGAGGGAAAGTTTTAGTAGTTTTAGACTTAATGAATACTTATATGACAATCTTTCTTCCAACTGCTCAAGCTGGTCTTGTAGATATTGGTTCAAAAGCTAGAATTATACTTGATGCTATTCCAGATATTGCTATTCCCTCTTATGTAACTTTTGTCTCTCCTTTAGCTCAATTTACTCCAAAAGAGATAGAAACTCAAAGTGAAAGAGAGAAGCTTATGTTTAGAATCAAAGTAAGAATTGATTCAAGCTTATTAGAAAAATACTTTGAAAAAATTAAAACAGGACTTCCAGGAATAGCCTATGTAAGGTTAGATAATTCTAAACCATGGCCAGAAGAATTAAGTCATTTACCAAAAAACTTTAAAGAATAAATAAATGGATAAATATATTGCCAAAATCAATGGGGTAACTCATAAATATGGTGATGTACAAGCTTTAAGTAGTATTGATTTAAACATCCCCTTAGGTAAAACCATTGGATTTATTGGTCCTGATGGAGTTGGAAAGTCTACACTTTTAGCTATTCTTTCTGGAGTTAAAAAGATTCAAACTGGTGAAGTTGAAGTTTTATCTGCAAATCTAAAAAAAAAGAAAGAACGAAATAGTATTCTTCCACAAATTGCTTATATGCCTCAAGGTTTAGGAAAAAATCTTTATATGACACTTTCAGTTTATGAAAATATAGAGTTTTTTGCAAGATTATTTGGTTTAGAAAAAGAGGAAAGAAAAAATAGAATTGAAAGACTTTTAAAAAGTACAGGTTTATACTCTTTTAAAGATAGACCAGCAGGGAAATTGTCAGGAGGAATGAAACAAAAACTTGGGCTTTGTTGTGCTCTTATACATGATCCTGAACTTTTAATTTTAGATGAACCTACAACAGGTGTAGACCCTTTATCAAGGAGACAGTTTTGGGATTTAGTAAATAGTATAAGAGAAACAAATCCTAAAATGAGTGTATTAGTTGCAACAGCATATATGCAAGAAGCTCAAGACTTTAATTATATTATAGCAATGGATGAAGGCAAGATATTATTTGAGGGAACCTCAAAAGAGTTATTATCAAAAACAGATACTTGTAATATAGATGAAGCCTTTATCCAGCTTTTACCAAATAATAAAAAAAGTGAACACTCAAAATTAGAAATAAAAGAGAAAGAGTTTGATGAAGAATATGCTATTCAAGCTTCTAATCTTACTATGCATTTTGGTGATTTTATTGCTGTTGATGATGTGAGTTTTGATATAAAAAAAGGTGAAATTTTTGGTTTTCTAGGCTCAAATGGTTGTGGAAAAACTACAACAATGAAAATGCTAACAGGACTTTTAGTTCCAACAAAAGGTAGTGCAAAATTATTTGGAGAATATGTAAAGGATAATTCTTTAGAAACAAGAGAAAAAGTTGGTTATATGACTCAAGCATTTTCTTTATACAAAGAATTGACAGTTTTTCAAAACCTTCATTTACATGGGGAACTTTTTCAAATAGAGAAAAAGGAGTTAAAAAATAGAATAGAAAAAATGCTTCAACAGTTTAAGTTAAAAGAATATGAGAATACCTTAACTGAAGATTTACCTTTAGGGATTAAGCAAAGATTATCTTTAGCCGTTGCTGTAATTCATGAACCTAAAATGCTTATTTTGGATGAGCCAACTTCGGGAGTAGACCCTGTATCTAGAGATAGCTTTTGGGAGCTTCTAATCCAGTTATCAAGGAAAGATAATGTAACTATATTTATCTCTACACACTTTATGAATGAAGGTGAAAGGTGTGATAGAATATCTTTAATGCATAGGGGAAAAGTTTTAGCAAGCAATACTCCTGAGAAGTTAATTGAAAAGAAGAATAAAGAGAACCTTGAAGAAGCATTTATTTCATATCTTAAAGAGGTTACTGATACTGAAATTTCAGAGGAAGTTGATATTACTGCTTCTAAGAATGATAAAAAAGAAACTAACAAGAATAAAAGTCTTTTGAGGTTATTTGGTTATAGCTATAAAGAGAGTTTAGAACTTTTACGAGATCCTGTAAGGTTGACTTTTTCTTTATTAGGAACTGTTATTTTAATGTTTGTAATGGGGTACGGAATTAGTATGGATGTAGAGGATTTAAAGTTTTCTGTTTTAGATCAAGATAAGTCACCTCAAAGTAGAGAATATATTCAAAATATTTCTGGTTCCAGATATTTCTTAGAACAAGAACAATTAATAAGTCAAAGTGATTTAGATGAAAAAATGAAAGCTTCTGAAATAAGTGTTGCTTTTGTTATTCCACCTAATTTTGGTAAAAACTTATTAAAAGGTTATTCTCAAGAAGTTGCAGTTTGGATTGATGGTACCATTCCTTTTAGAGCAGAAACAATCAAAGGGTATGTTCAAGGATTAAATAGTTCTTATCTTATTAGCACTTTAAAAGAACAATATGGGATATCATATGAATCAAAAGCAAATATCTTAGTACGATATAAGTATAATCAAGACTTTAAAAGTATAAATGCAATAGTTCCTGCTGTAATTCCTATGCTTTTAATCTTTATTCCTTCAATTTTAATGGCTTTAAGTATTGTAAGAGAAAAGGAACTTGGTTCTATTACAAATTTTTATGCAACACCTGTTAGTAAATTTGAATTCTTAGTTGGCAAACAAATTCCTTATATTTTTATAAGTATGCTTAGTTTTTTAGCTTTAGTGGTTTTAACTCTTTTAGTATTTGAAGTTCCTTTAAAAGGTAATTTTTTAATTCTTTTTTTTGCTGCTTTTTTATTTATAATAGTGACTACATCAATTGGCTTGTTTATGTCTTCTTTTGCTAAAACACAAATTGCAGCTTTAGGTGGAACAGCTATTTTCTCTCTTCTTCCTACTATTCAGTTTTCTGGTTTACAAGATCCCGTAAGTTCCTTAGAAGGCATTGGGGCATTTATAGGAAATATCTTTCCTGTAACTTATTTTATAAATATTAGCAGAGGAATATTTAGTAAGGCAGTTGAGTTTAAAGATTTACATTTAGATTTTTTTGTTTTAGTAGTTAGTATTTTTGTAATTATCTTTGTTAGTATTTTAGTTTTAAATAAGCAGGAAACATAATGAAAAGAAGTTTAAGAAACATCTATGCTCTAATGATAAAAGAATTAAGAACCTTATTCCATGATAAAATTATGTTATTTTTAATAATATACTCTTTTTCTTTTGCTATTTATATAGGAGGAACGGCAACTTCTACAGAAATAAGAAATGCTTCAATTGCTTTTGTTAATGAAGATAATTCAATATTATCAAATAGAATTATTAGTTCTTTTTATAAGCCAAGATTTAATACTCCTGGCGTTATTAATAATAATGAGATAGATTCATATATGAATTCAGGATATTATACTTTTGTTGTTGTTATTCCTAGTGAGTTTGAAAAAAATGTTATTTCAGGTAATACACCTAATATTCAAGTAAATATAGATGCAACAAGAATGTCTCAAGCGGGAATAGGTGCAGGATATATTCAAGCTATTATAAATCAAGAAATCTCATCTTTTTTAAATGCTTCAGGCACTGATTCTTTAGAGCTAGTAGAAGTTATAAATAGGTATAAATATAATTCTAGTCTTGAAAGTAGTTGGTTTGGTAGTATAAATGAAATTATAAGTAATATTGTGATGATATCCATTCTTTTATCCGCTGCATCTTTGATAAGAGAAAGGGAACATGGAACTATAGAGCATCTTCTTGTTATGCCTTTAAATCCTATTGAAATAATGTTAGCTAAAGTTTGTACTGCAAGTATAGTAGTTTTAATTTGTGTATCTTTTAGTCTAAGTTTAGTGGTTGAATATATACTTAATGTTCCTCTTAGTGGGTCAATAATACTTTTTCTATTTTGTACTTTTTTAGTTTTATTTGCTACTACATCAATTGGTATTTTTATTGGTACTATTTCTAAAAATATGCCTCAAATGGGTATGATCTTTATCTTAACAATATTGCCTTTAATGATGCTTTCTGGAACTGTAACTCCATATGAAAGTATGCCAGAATCTATACAGTTTTTAATGCACTTACTACCTATTAGTCATTTTGTAGATATTTCACAAGCAGTACTTTTTAAAGGTGCAGGAATTACAATTATTTATAAAAGTATGTTAAGTATGTTTTTAATTGGAGTAGTTTTTTTTATTTTTACATTTATTCTTTTTAAAAGAAGCTTAGATACTCAAAAGTAGTTTATTTTTCTACTCTTGAGTTTTTTTCTTCAATACCAGACATTCCAAATCTTTTAGCAAGTTCCTGTTTTACTCTTTCCGGACTTATATTCTTACTTCCAAGTGCTACTAGACAATGGTACATTAAATCAGCAGCTTCATAGATTATTTCTTCTTCATTATTGTCTTTAATTGCAAAAGTTAATTCTCCGGCTTCTTCCACAATTTTTTTCAACATAGAGTTTTCATTACCCTTTAATAATTTTGCTGTATAAGATTTTGAAGGGTCATCATTTTTCTTTTCAAGAATTGTATGGTAAAGAGTTTCTATTACTCCATATGCTGCAGTTGTGTCAATTTCTACATCTGAGATAATTTTATTTGTTTCTAAATCTGTAAAAAAACAAGACTTTCTTCCTGTATGACAAGCTACACCATTTTGATTTACTTTTATTAAAAGGGTATCATTATCACAGTCAACCATTGTTGAAACTACTTCTTGAGTATGCCCTGAACTTTCACCTTTTTTCCAAATTCTTTTTTTACTTCTACTAAAGTAATGTGCTATTTTTGTTTCAAGAGTTAATTCTAAAGCTTCTTTATCCATGTAAGCTAACATTAGAACTTCATTTGTATTTGCATCTTGAGTAATTACGGGGATTAACCCGTCCATCTTTTCCCAGTCTATTAAGTCTATAGTTTCCATGTTTTACCTTAAAACTTTTTTCCTAAGTTTATATTTATACTTTCAAGAGTTTTTGTTTCTTTATTGAAATTAACCCCACCATCAACTTTAAGAGAGTCTTCTTTTTCTTTTGTGTCTTCTTTAAGACCTTTGGGTTTTTCTAATAAATTAATCTCTTTTTCATAATCATCTTTTGTTTTTTTTACACTTTTTTCATTTAATATTTTGATTTCAATATTTTTGTTTTGTAAATTCACATTATCAGAAGCAATGACTAAGAAAAAAGGACTGAGCAAGAAAAAAATTGTTTTTAACATTTTCTATTTTTACAATAAGAGTGAAAAATCACTCTTATTGATTAATTGCTGTATCTCTTGATTTGTTTTTTGTATCAACCCAAATATTTGGAGTAGAACCACCAGGAGTTAAGAAAATTTTTGCATCTTTATTTTCTCTAAGTGCCTCATTAAATTTACCTTGCACTTGGATTTGTTGCATTTTAAGTAAATTTGATGTAAGTGAAGCGGCAATTGATTTATTTGCAGCAGCTTGTGCTTTTGCTTCAATTGTAACTGCATCTGCTCTACCTTGTGCTTCAATTCTATTCTTATCAGCTTCCCCTTTTGCTAAGGCTGCTTTTTTCTCTGCTTCTTGTTTTGCTCTTTGAACTTCATATCTTACTCTTTGAGCTTCTTGATTTGCTATTTGAACTCTCTCAATTTGATCTTTGATTTTTTGAGGAAGAACAATTTCTCTTAATTGAACAGATTCAACTGATACGGGTTTGTCTTTTAGTGATTCAATTTCTGTTCTAATTCCATTTTCAATCATTGTAGCAATTTCATTTCTTCTTGTTGGTAACTCTTCCGCATTAAATCCACCAACAACATTTCTTACAATATTTCTTACTACAGGGTTAACAATTTTATCTTCCCAACCTCTACCCCAAGTAGCAATAGTAACAGGAGCTCCTGCAGCTGTAAGTCTATATTGAACTGTTAATTCAATAGAAACAGGTAAACCTCTTGCATCAAGAATATTAATTGCTGGATTTAGTTTAATACTTCTATCAAAACCACCACTACCACTTGTTTCAATTGAAGCATAGTTTATTAATCTTACTTTTGTATCTACTACAATAACTTGTTGGACTACAGGAAAATATAAGTGAAAACCAGGATTTAAAGGTCTATCTTCATATTTACCTGCTGTAACTTTAATCCCAACTTGCCCTGATTCAATTATCACAAAAGGTTTAAAGATGAATAAGATAGCAACTATTATTATAATTGCATATATAAAACCTGCTTTTTTCCCAAAGTTTTTAAAAAATTCAGGTGGTTCAAAAGGAGGTTGGTAGTTTCCTCCACCTCCATTGTTGTTTGAGTTGTTTTTATTTTGTTGTCTATTTTTGAAATAGTCATTATCTATTGGCATACATTTTCCCTTTTTAGTTTATATAAGTTAAGTATTTTTGATACTTTTCATTTTTCCCTTGAACTACATCAAAATAAGCTGTTTGTAATGCTTCTGTTATAGGTCCTCTTTCCCCTTCTCCTATAACTCTACAATCAACTTCTCTGATAGGTGTTACTTCAACAGCTGTACCTGTAAAGAAGGCTTCATCTGCAATATATATTTCTTCTCTAGTAATTCTTCTTCTTGTAACTTTGTATCCTAAGTCTTCAGCTAAGTCAAGAACAGTTGCTTGAGTAATTGATTCAAGTGAGTTATCATTTGGAGGTGTGATAATCTCTCCATTTCTAACGATGAAAAAACAAGCTCCACTAGCTTCAGCAATGTAACCTTGGTCATCTCTTAATAATGCTTCATCATATCCTGCTTCAACTGCTTCAAATTTTGCCATTTGAGAGTTAAGGTAATTAGCAACTGCTTTTGCTTTACCCATACCTGAAGTATTAGGAGTTCTTGTCATAGATGAAATTTTTACTCTAACACCTTTTTTCATTCCTTCTTCACCTAAGTATGCTCCCCATTCCCAAGCAGAGATTGAAACTTGGGCAGGTGCGTCTTTATGATAAAGTCCCATAACACCATATCCTAAATATACTAATGGTCTAATATAAGCACCTTCAAATAGTTCATTTTTTTGTAATAGTTCAATTTGTGCTTCATTTAATTCATCAGCTGTAAAAGGCACATCAATTAGTGTCATTTTTGCAGAGTTAATTAATCTTTTAGTGTGCTCTTCTAGTTTAAAAATAGCACATCTTCCATCATGCGTCTTATAAGCTTTTGTACCTTCAATCGCACCATTCCCATAATGCAATGTGTGGCTTAATACATGTACTTTTGCATCTTGCCAATTAACAAATTCCCCATCCATCCAGATGTATTTAGCTTCAGTCATATTAAATATCCTACGATAAAATTTTTAAGAAATATATTAGCTAAAGAAATATTAAAATAAAGTGAGATAAAGATTATAAATTAAAAACAGATAAGTTTAATTTATAAATATATAAAAAAATGATATTTTTAACTTCCTAAGATAAAATTCTACTTTTAAAATAAAGGAAAATATAATGAGCCAACAAAATTTTTGGAATGATAAGTTTTCAGTAAATGAGTATTTTTATGGGAAAGAAGCAAATGAGTTTATAAAGTCTTGTAAAGAGAATTTTGATAGAAGTAAAGATGTCTTATGTTTAGGTGAAGGAGAAGGTAGGAATGCTGTCTTTTTAGCTAAAAAAGGTTTTAAAGTAACTGCTTTAGATGCCTCTAATATAGGATTATCAAAATTACAGCAATTTGCTAAAGAGCATGATGTGGATATCCTAACAAAGTGTATTGATTTAAATCATTGGGAAGTAAACAAAAAGTATGGTTCTATTGTCTCTTCATATTTGCATATGCATAAAAATGATAGAAAAAGATTGTTTGAAAATATCGAAAATGCTTTAGAAACTAATGGATACTTTATAGGAGAATTTTTTTCTACTAACCAATTAGCTTACAATAGTGGTGGTCCAAAAGACTTAGACTTGCTTTATAGTGTAGAGGATTTTAAAGAATCTTTTCCTTCTTGTGAAAAAATTAAAGTTGAAGAAGTTATTACTCATCTTAATGAAGGTAAAGGTCACCAAGGGGAAGCAAGTGTTATTAGAGTGATTCTTCAGAAGAAATAGTTTGATTTTTAATATGCTTTTAAATATACTATTTAGATATTAATATAATAAAGAAGTGAAAATATAAGAAAAAATGATAGATATAAAAAAACTAATAGAAGAAAAAGTTATAATTATTGATGGAGCTATGGGAACACAGCTTCAAGTGGCCGATATCAAAGATGAATATTGGATTTATGAAGGTATAAACTTAGAAGGCTGCAATGAACTTCTAAATTTAACAGCTCCTCATATTTTAGAAAAAATTCATGATGCGTATGCAAGTGCTGGTGCTGATTTAATTAGTACTAATACTTTTGGTTCTATGCCATGGGTTTTAGATGAATATGATATTCCTGAAACTTCATATGAATTATCAAAGTTAGGTGCCCAACTTGTAAAAAGGTCTTGTGAAAAGTTTAGTACAGAAGATAAACCTAGATTTGTATTAGGTTCAATAGGACCTGGAACAAAATTACCTTCTTTAGGTCATATATCTTATGATGAAATGTTTGAGGGCTATAAGATTATGGCTCAAGGTTTGATTGATGGGGGAACAGATATCTTTTTACTTGAAACTTGTCAAGATCCCTTACAAATAAAAGCAGCATTGCATGCTTTAAAGGAAGTCTCACCTGAAACTCCTATTATGGTTTCAGTTACTATTGAACTTAGTGGAACTATGCTTATTGGAACAGATGCAATGACAATTGCAGCTATTCTGGAACCTTTTAATATTTTATCTTTAGGTTTTAACTGTGGTACTGGACCAAAACAAGTACATAAGCATGTTAAAACTTTAAGTGAAGTATGCAAATTCCCAATTTCTGTACACTCAAATGCAGGTCTTCCTCAAAATAGAGGTGGACAAACTTATTATCCAATGCAACCAAAAGAGTTTACAGAATTAACAAAAGAATTCTTAGAGTTTAATGGAGTGTCTTTTTTAGGTGGTTGTTGTGGTACAACTCCTGAGCATATAGAAGCTTTAACTAAATCTGTTGAAGGGATTAAACCAAGAAAACCAAGTGGGTTTTTAAAAGCTTCTTTATCTTCTTTATTTAATGTAGTTCCTTTAAAGCAAGATCCTGCACCACTTTTAATAGGTGAGCGATCTAATGCAACGGGTTCAAAAGCCTTTAGAGAATTACTTAAAGCAAATGATTATGAAGGAACACTTTCAGTAGGACAACAACAAGTAAGAGCAGGGGCTCATGTTATTGATGTGTCAGTTGGATTTGCAGGACGTGATGAAACAGGAGATATGGATAAAGTAGTATCTTTATATTCTCAAAAAGTTTCACTTCCTTTAATGCCAGATTCAACGCAAGTTCCAGCATTAGAAGCTGCTTTAAAACAAATTGGTGGAAGATGTATTATCAATTCAGTTAACTTAGAAGATGGGGAAGAAAAATTTGATGTTATTTGTAAGTTAGCTAAAAAGTTTGGTGCAGCCCTGGTTTGTCTTGTAATTGATGAAGTTGGTATGGCAAAAAGTAAGAAAAGAAAACTTGAAGTAGCAGAGAGAATCTATGATTTATGTGTAAATAGACATGGATTTAAACCTGATGATTTAGTATTTGATATGCTTACCTTTACTATTGGTTCAGGGGATGATGAGTATAGAACTGCAGGTATTGAAACACTTGAAGCAATTAAAGAATTCCAGCTACGTCATCCAGAGGTAGGAACTACCCTTGGACTTTCTAATATCTCATTTGGTCTTGACCAAAAAGCAAGAGTTTACTTAAACTCTATTTATCTTGATCATTGTGTAAAAGCTGGATTAACTTCTGCTATTGTAAATGTTAAACATATCTTACCACTAAATAAAATCTCCGATGATGATAGAAAAGCTTGTGATGATTTAATCTTCAATAATCAAGAAGATGGTGACCCTTTATTTAAATTTATAGAGCATTTTGCAAATGTTGATGATATGGAAGAGCAAAGTGATGAAGAGTACCAAAAACTTGCACCAATAGATAAAGTTAAAAAGCTTTTACTTGATGGTGATAAAGAAAGAATGTTACCACTAGTTGAAGAGTTAAGACATGAAGTAAATCCAGAAATCATAGTAAATGAGTGGCTAATTGATGGGATGAAAGTTATTGGAGAATTATTTGGAAGTGGACAAATGCAGTTACCATTTGTACTTCAAAGTGCAGAGACTATGAAAGCAACAGTTGATGCTTTAAATCCATATTTACCAAAAGAAGAGAAAGCTAGTGAAACAGTACTAGTCTTGGGTACAGTTAAAGGTGATGTGCATGATGTTGGTAAAAACTTAGTTGATATTATTCTTTCTAATAATGGATTTAAAGTAATCAATATTGGTATCAAAGCTGATTTAAATGATTTTATTATAGCAGTACGTGAGCATAAAGCTCAAGCTATTGGTATGAGTGGTTTACTTGTAAAATCAACAGCAGTAATGAAAGAAAATCTTGAAGAGTTACAAAAACAAGGTATTGATATTCCTGTTCTTTTAGGTGGAGCTGCACTTACAAAAGGTTTTGTAAATGATTATTGTAGATCAATTTATGATGGTCCAATTTTTTATTGTAGAGATGCTTTTGATGGTGTTGTTTCAATGCAAAGAATTGAAGAGGGTGACCTAGAAAATACTGCACTTGCAGCTGATTTAGTTGATGAAGAAGAAGTAGCAAGAAAAGAAGAAAAAGAAGTAGTTATCAATGAAGAAGATGTTGTACTTCCAGAAGCAGGAGAATTCACTTTCCCTCCATTATGGGGAAGAGTTGCTCTTGATAATTCAGTTATTGATAAAGACTTAGTTTTCAAATGGATTAACCATAGGGTTTTATTTAGACAAAGATGGGGTTATAAAAGAGCTAAAAATTCAAAAGAAAAGTTTTTAGAGCATGAAAAAAATGTGGTTGAACCTATTTATGAAAGATTAAAAGAAGAGTTTATTGAAAAAGAACTTTTTGACCCAATTGCTATTTATGCTTATTATCCTTGTATTTCAAAAGAGAATAAATTATATATTTTTAGTGAAGATTATGCATTTCATTCTTTAGAAGAAGCAAAAAATATTCCACCTTTAGAAAAAGCAATAAAAGTAATGCAGTTCCCTAGACAAAGAAAGACACCTCATAGATGTATAGCTGATTATTTTGCAAATGATAGACTTGATGTAGTTGCCTTTACTTTTGCAAGTGCAGGATTAAAACTAAGTCCTTATGAAGCTGAACTTTATAAAGATAGTAAGTTTACTGAATATTATCAAGTACATGGATTAGGTGTTGAGTTAGCAGAAGCCTTAGCAGAAGTTTTACATAAGCAAATAAGGCTTGATCTTGATATTGTTCCAAAAGAAGGGAATACTTTACATGATGTACAAATGAAACAGTATGTAGGATGTCGATATTCTCCAGGTTATGCAGCTTGTCCTGATTTAGAACAAAGTAGAGATATGTTTGATTTATTAAAACCAGAAGAGTTTGGAATAGAATTAAGTGAGACTTTTCAAATTCATCCTGAACAATCAACTTGTGCAATTGTTGTTCCCCATCATAAGGCAAAATATTATAATGTATAAGAATCTAAAGAAATCTTAGATAAAATAGCTTTAATTAGTAGTAGAGGAAAGAACATGCCCCATAGAGATAGAACATTAATAAATAGAGTTTTAGACTATGTATATATTTTATCAAAACAACCAATCTTATTAAGAGATTTATTAGATGCAAATAGACAATATAATGAAGGAATGCATGTAGACCCAGGAAAATTAGGATTTAGACTTAGATTAGGAAGAGCTTATATAGTTTATATCTTAATTGTATTAGCAATTATTGTACCTATTTCTACTTTAATGCATAAACCTTTGGCTAACATAGACCCTCATATTTCTATTTTAGGTGCTATGATTATTACAGCTGTTATTTTCATAGGTTTTAATTTTTTTATATCTAAGTTAAGAGATGTAGTTACAAAGAGGCAAATAAAAAAATCTTGGAAATTAAGATTTCCATATTTTTCTTATGAAGAGTATAATGGAAAAATAGAAAAGATTTATGAACAAGCTATAAAAGATGAAATTTCTAAAAAAGACTTAGAAAGATATATCTTAGATAATCTTGTTGAGGATTAGAAGTGTTATTTATAAAAAACACTTCTAATATTATTATAGTCTATTTTTTAAATTCATAAACTTATCAACTTGTTCTTGGATAAGTTCTCTATTTTTATCTCTAGTAACAAAAATTTTAAATATATGTTCTCCTTTTGAATCATAAAATACAATACTATGAGACAACATTCCTCTATGTTTTTTAGATACAAAAATTATCTTTTCAATATTACTAACTTTTAAATGTCCAGAAATGGAAGAGTTACTTGAATTAAAATTATAGTAACCATGTCCATATGTACCAGTGGGCATAAAGTCTTTTATTTCTATAACAAATGAAGGGGTTATTTTTATCATTAGAATTTTCCCCCAAGTTGAAATATCTTCAATGATTTCATCAAACTTTTCTTTATCAACAGCTTTTGCTAAATCTTCATTTATGTTCTGCAAGACTACATATTCACTTACTTCTAATTGTTTTGCAATATCAATGGTTGAAATCTCTGGATTTTCCTTTAAAATTTTGTTTATTTTTTCTTTCATTTTTTTCCTTTATATTAATTGTTTTTTTATAAAATTTAAGTAGTGACCTTCTTCTAATTCTAAATCATTATGGTTACCACTTTGAATAACTTTTCCTTTATCAAGTACATAAACTATATCAGCATTTTTTATTGTACTTAATCTATGAGCAATAGTAATAACAGTTTTTTCCTTTAAAATATTTTCTAAGTTATTAAATATTTTTGCTTCTGTATGAACATCTAAAGCTGAGGTGGATTCATCAAAAATTACAACTGAAGGATTTGCTATGAGCATTCTTGCAATACTTAATCTTTGCCTTTGTCCTCCACTTAGTCTTATACCATGTTTTCCAACAATTGTATCAATATTATCTTTCATTAATAATACATCATCTTTCAATTGAGTTATTTCTAAAACTTTATAAATAGTTTCTTCTTTTATTTCTTTCCCCATAGTTAGATTAAACCTTAGTGTATTATTAAAAAGTATAGGCATTTGAAGTACTAAGAAAAGATTCTTTCTTAATTCTTTTTTATCTATATTTTCAATTGAAATATTATTATAAGTGATTTCTCCACTGTCTTTTGTATAAAAGCCTGCAATTATTTGAGCTAAAGTAGTTTTTCCACTACCACTAGCACCAATTAAGGCTACTTTTTCCCCTTGTTTTATATTTATTGTAATATCACTTAAAATTTTATCACCACTATTATAAGAAAAATTAAGATTACTTAATTTAATATTTAAACCTTTATTATTAAAAGATTCTATTCCTCTTGGTTCTTGTTTTAGTTGTAAAATTTTATTTATTCTATTTAATGCTGCTTTTGCAGTTGAATAAAAATATTGGAATGAAAGAATATCATTTACAGGATTTATAATAAACCAAATATATGCAAACATAGCTAACATCATACCAATTGATAAATCACTATAAACAACCATTAATAAGCCACTGGCTCTTAAAACTTCAAAAGAAATCAAAAATAGTGTAAAAGAGAATTTTTGATATATCACATTTTTGTAACTGAATTTATTTGAGCTAATTTGAATATTCTTTGCTTTACTAATAGCATTTTCAAAAAAATAATCTTCTTTATTGCTAGCTTTGATTTGTCCAAATAAATCCAAGGATTCTCCAATATTATCCTGGAATTCCGAAATTGCTTGATTCTCTTCTTTTTTTAAATCACCAACTTTCTTCACAATTCTTTTGGATAAATACATTATAAGTGGTTGTATAATTATAATCATTAATCCCAATAATGGATGAATCATAATAATTACAATTGCAACAGCAAATAAACTTAGAACAGAAGTTACAAGTTTGCTAATTCCTGACATAATAAAATTATCTAAGGTATTTATATCTGTTATCAAGTTTGCAGTAATAGAACCACTGCCTAAACTTTCATATTCATTCATACAAACATTTTTTAAGTGTAAAAGTAGCTTTTCTCTTATTCTAAAAGTTATATACTTTGAGATATTTGTAAATATTTTTGTAAGTAAAACTGATATTATAAGATGAAGAAGTCTTAAAAGAATTACTAAAACAGTTATTATAAAAATATAATAAAATTCATTTCCTTCCCCAAATATTTTATTTATTGAAGATACAAAAAAAGCAGGATTTCCTAGAAGAACTTCATCAACTAAAGCAGGAAGCATTAATGGAATAGGAATACTTATTAAGATTGCAATAACTGTTAATAATTGTCCTGTAATTAATATTTTTCTTTTTTTTAGAAGTATTTTCCATATATATTTTAAATCTATTTTTTCCATTTTCTCTCTTTATTTTTTTTAATTCTATAAAAAAGCTAGTTCGTTTGAAATTAAGATAAAAATAGAGTTTTTTAAGAATTGTTTTTTTAAGCTTTTTTAAAGTTAAAGAAAGGATTTTAATAAGGAAAGCTTATAGTTATTGATATTAATTTTAAACTTTAAAATGATTAAAAGCAACATTAAAATAAAATTCATTTTAATAATCATTATTTAAGAGAGTAAAAAATGACTAACTTATCTAAATCAAAATTGTTTAAAACTGGTAATGTTTTAATCAAAGCAGAAGAAAGCAAATCTTTTGTAAAACAAGTTGCCAAGATTAGCAATCAATTTATAGAACTTAAAATTGTTAATGCAATGGTTGAAGATAATATATATTTGAATATTGTTGATAATAATATCAAACAATCATATATTCAAAAACTACGTTCAAAGAATAAGCATTTACAAATTAGAATTGTTCTTCAAGGAGTTGTTGAAAAATTAAATCAAGTTAATAATAAGAAAACAACATATAATGAGAATGAAATAAGTGTTGAATATAGTCAAGATATAAATGAATCCTTGTTAAATAAAGAAGGAAGTCATATAAAGTATATTTGTATTACTCTAAATGAAGAATATCTGGATGAAAATGGTTACTTTAGAGATATATTTAAAGAACCTTTTTTTATGAAATTTTATGAACCAAATATAAAAAATAAATTTTATGAATTATTTAATAGAGAATACACAAGTGGTCTTGACAAAATTTATTTAAAAAATAAAACAACAGAGGTAATACTTTATGTTTTAGAACAAATTGATAATAAAAGTTTTAAGGTAGATGGATTAGATGAAGAAGATATAAGAAGAGTTAAAAAGGCTGAAGTGATACTTCAAAATACTTTTAATGAAAAAATAACAATTGAGCTTTTATCAAAGAAGGTTGCATTAAATCAATCAAAATTAAAAAAAGGCTTCAAAGAAATTTTTCATAAGACAATTCACAATTATCTTAAAGATATACGTTTAGAAAAAGCTGTTAAGTATTTAAAGGAAAATAAATACTCTATTAAAGAGGTCTCAACTATGGTGGGATATACCAATCAAGGAAGTTTTTCTTATGCTTTTTCAAGTAAATATAATTGTTCTCCAAAGGCTATAACAAAAAAATCTAATTTGTGAAAAAAAAGTTCCAATTTATAATAGAAAATATTGATATTCACTATTATTTAAATTATACTTTGAAAAATTTATTTAGAAATATATATTTTGAATTAAAAAGGAAAAAAATGAAAATGATGAAGAAAGAAGAAGCACAAAAAGAACTGGATAGTTTCTTAGATAATATTAAGACAGTTGTATTATCAACAGTAAGTAGTGAAGGCGAACCTTTTGCAAGTTACTCACCTTATGTACAAGATGAAGAAAGTAACTTTTATGTGTTTATAAGTACAGCGGTACAGCATTCACACAATATGTATAATACAAAAAAAGCACATTTGCTTTTTATTGAAGATGAAAGTGTTACAAGTCATATTTATGCAAGAAGAAGAATGTACTTTAAAGCAAAAGCAGAAAAATTTGAAGAAAATGATGATCGATTTGAGAAAATTGCTCAATTATTTGAGCAAAAACATGGTTCAGACGCTTCATTGATAAGACAGATGCCTGATTCAAGATTTTATAAATTAAGTCCTTATGATGGAAATATAGTTTTAGGGTTTGGTGCTGCATTTAAGATTGATGAATCAAACAAGAAAATAAGTAAACTTAATACTATGGGTGGTAAAGCTCATGGAGGAACACATGAAGAAGGATTAAATAAAAATGATTAGATTTGTAAGAGTTGCATTATTTTGCGGTTTATTAACCATAAGTTCTTATGCCTCAAAAATAGTAAGTGTAGGTGGAAGTATAACTGAAACTATTGTTGCTTTAGGACATAAAGATAAATTAATTGGAGTTGATTTATCTAGTATCTATCCAAAAGAAGTAACTTCTAAATTACCAAATGTTGGTTACTGGCTAAGCTTACCACAAGAAGGTATTCTTTCTTTGAAACCAGAAGTTGTAATTGTAAGTAGTCTAGCAAAACCTAAAAAAGTTGTTGAAAATCTTCCTAAGTATGGGATTAAAACATATATTATTGAGGATAAGCCTTCAATTGAAGCTGCAAAGAAAAAAATTTCTCAAGTTGCAAGTATTTTAAATGAAGAAGAAAAAGCAAAAGAAATAATTTCAAGAATAGAAAAAAATATAGCGAAAATGCAAAAAGAAATTAAAGGTAAAAAGAAACCAAAAGTTTTATTTTTATTCTCAAGGGGAAAAGGAACTATCATGGCAGCAGGTGGACAAACGAAACCAGGTGTTATGATTTCATTAGCAGGAGGAGTAAATGCTGTTGACTTTAAACAATATACTAAAATATCATCAGAATCTATTTTAGAAATGAATCCTGATGTAATAATTACTTCAAATCATGCGGGTGACAGTGGACTTGATAAAAATATTGTTTCTTCAACTAATGCAGGAAAAAATAAACAAATCTACTCTATGGATATGCTTTTAATTTCAGGTTTTACAGTAAGAATAGATAGTGCATTACAAGATCTATCTTGCATGTTAAATAATAACCACCTATCATATTGTGAATAAGTAAATCTATGGTAGGTTTAAAAAAATCCCTTATAGGGATATTTTTTATTTTGTTAGTTATATCTATTTTTCTTAATATTACGATAGGAGCCTTTAGTATTAGCTTTTCAGAAATATTAAATACTTTGTTAAGTCCCGAAGAAAATAAGATTTATTATCAGGTTTTAGCTGATATCAGAATTCCAAGAGTTGCTTTAGGCGTTTTAGTTGGTATTGCTTTTGGTATTAGTGGAGCAATGATGCAAACTTTATTTAAAAATCCATTAGCAGATCCTTCTATTATTGGAATATCCGCTGGAGCTTCTGCCGGGGTTGTTATTTTTATGTTATTAGGAAGTTTTTTACCTTCTTTACTTTATGATGGGTTTCTATCTTATTTATCTTTGCCTTTTAGTGCTTTTTTAGGAAGTTTAGTAACTATTTTTGCTGTTTATAAATTAGCAACAATTTATAATAAGGTTGCAGTTACAGTAATGCTTTTAGCTGGGATTGCAATAAATGCAATGCTTGGTGCTTTAGTTGGAGTATTTACTTATGTAAGTACAGAAGAAGAACTTAAGAGCTTTACTTTCTGGACTATGGGAAGTTTAGCTGATGGTGATATAAAGGTTATTTTAACATTAATACCAATTGTAGTGGGTATTTATATTTTTGCAATTAGAAAAAAAGTTGAATTAAATTTAATGCTTTTAGGTGAAGATGAAGCAAAAAATTCAGGAGTAAATTCTGAAAGATTAAAAAAGTTTATTATCTTTTTTGTTTCTTTAGCAATTGGTGCAAGTGTTGCTTTTTGTGGAATAATTGGTTTTATAGGTCTTGTAGTCCCACATCTTGCTAGATTATTAGTAGGTTCAAACCATAAGTTCTATCTACCTCTTAGTGCTATTTTAGGAGCTTTTATTTTGATATGGGCTGACTCTTTTGCCAGAATAGTAATTGCACCAGCAGAATTACCTATTGGAATAATTACATCTTTACTTGGGGCTCCATTCTTTTTATGGCTTTTAATTAAAAATAGACAAAATGCAACGGCTTAAAGGAAAAAAAGTGTATGAAGTAAAAAATTTAAATTTTTCAATACAAAAAAGAAAAATATTAAATAATATCAATTTAAAAATTAAACCTAATAGTTTTTTATCTATTGTAGGACCTAATGGCTGTGGAAAATCAACACTCATTAAAAATATTAATAGGAATTTAGATATTCAAGAGGGAATAATAACGTTAGATGATAAAAAGATTGATGATTTTGATGATAAAGAACTTGCTTTAAAAAGATCAGTTTTACAACAATCCTTCTTTTTCCCCTATAGTTTTAAAGCAATAGAAATTGTAGAAATGGGTCTTTATGTATATAAGTTAAATCCAAAAGAGAGAAAAGATATTTTAAATTATATAGTTGATAAATTAAATATTGAGCCATTGAAAGATAAAGATTATCAAGGGTTATCAGGGGGAGAAAAGCAAAAAATCCAGCTTGCAAGAGTTATTGTTCAGCTTTATGCAAGTAAAGAAAAACAGAAATATCTTTTTTTAGATGAACCTACATTAAACTTAGATATTTTTTATCAATATAAAATCTTAGATTTAACAAAAGAACTTCAAAAAGAGATGAACATTGGAGTTTGTGCAATACTTCATGATATTAATCAAGCCTATTTATATTATATTCTGATGAAGTAGTTATGATGAAAGAAGGGGAGATTAAATATTTAGGTGAAACTAAAAAGGTTTTAACTCATAATAATATATATGATATTTTTAATGTTGAAAGTGAGTTTGTTTATTCTAAAAAACTACAAAAAGAAGTTTTAATTATAAGTACATAAAATTCCAATAAAAAATTCCAATTTATAAAAAAATAAAACCAATTTGTAAAATATAATATTGATATTCATTCTTAATCTTAATATAATTTCGCTAACAAATTTATACTTACACATACAAAGGAAAAAAATGTATAAAAAAAGTTTATTTACAATGACTGCACTTTCATTGTTAACTACAAATTTATTAGCAGAGACACAAAAATTAGAAAATGTAATTGTAACAGCAAAAAGTGAAAAGTCTATAAAAGACTTAGCAGGTGCTATCACAGTTATTACAGAAGAAGATATAAAAAAAATAAATGCTACAAATATTAAAGATATTTTAGTTAGAACACCTGGAATCATAAAAACTGCTGCAACTGCAATGATGGGAGGAAGAGAGAGTATCTCTATTAGAGGGCTCGATAGTACGTATTCATTGATTTTAGTTGATGGGAAAAAAATAAGTCCTTCGGATAATTATATAGGACATAGTGATTTTCAATATTCATGGGTACCTATTGATATGATAGAAAGAATTGAAGTTATGAAAGGACCCAAAAGTTCAATTTATGGTTCCCAAGCAATTGGTGGAGTAATAAATATTATTACTAAGAAAGATAGTAAAAAAATTTATGGTGAAGTAAATGTACAAGCAGGTTTTTCTTCAGCTGAGAATGGTGGAGATGAAAAGAAAATTAATGCTAATATTGGCGGAAATATTGCTGAAAAACTTTATCTTTTTCTAGGTGCAAGTAAAAGTGAACGAGATGTAACTGGAGGGAATGGCTATACTGCTTTTGGTACACCTACAGATGAAGCAACTTTTATTGAAGGTCTGGAAACTAAAGATGCAATTGCTAGATTAAGATATGATATAGATGATACTCAAAATATTTATGCTTCATATATAAGAGGTGAAGAGGAAAGGGAAGATTTTGATAAAACTATTACCTATGATATAGAAAGAGATATTTATAGCATAGGTTATGAAAAATCTTTTGAAGATTTATCTTTTAGTATAGATTATTCTAGGGCAGAGAGTGATTCAAAGGCTAATAGTATGTTTGCTCAATATACTCATAGCCTTGAAAGTGATTCATTAAAAGCAGAAGCAAAAATCTCAATGATAAAAAATAGTTATATTATATTAGGAGCGGAAACTTCAGAGGATTCTTATGATAGATTACGTTCAAATGGTAATAAGCAGTATTCTTTTGATGCTAGAGCAAATGCTTATTATCTTCAAGATGAAATTGAATTGGGTGATTTTATTTATACTTTTGGTGGAAGATTTGATGATAATAAAAAGTATGGAACAGAGTTTTCTCCAAATCTTGGATTTGTATATAAAATAGATGATAATCAAAGGTTGAAAGCAAGTTATGGAGAAGGATTTAAAGCTCCATCTGTAACAAAAGGTTCTGATGGCTTTGGAACGGGTTCTCATGGGGCACCTTTTGGAAATGATGATTTAGAAGCAGAAACTTCAAAAAGTTATGAGTTAGCCTATGAGTTTTATGGTGATTCTGCCACATTTAAATCAGCTATTTTCAAAACAGATGTAAAAAATATGATAAAAGCAGAAGAAGATAGTTTTGGGGATATGAGATATGGAAATGTTGGTGAAGCTGAATCTAAAGGTTTTGAATTAGGGCTGGAATATGATTTTAATGATAATCATTCAATAAATGCAAATTATACATATGTAAAAACTGAAGATAAAGGGACAGGAAATGAACTAACTTATAAACCTGAACATACTTTTAATGCAGGTTTAAATTCTGATTTCATTTGGGGTATTTCTTCTTATATAAGTGTGAATTATGTTGGACAACAATATATTAATGCTGATGAAAAAGTTTCTCCTAATACAATATTCAATGCCCAAGTTTCTAAAAAAATCACTAAAGATTTAACTGTAAGATTAGGGGTAGAAAATATCACTAATGAGAAGTTTGAAAACAATGAGCCTTATTATTTAGAAAGAAGAGTTGCGTACATTGGATTGAACTATAAGTTCTAAAAGTATATAAAAGCTATTGTAAGATTTTCTTACAATAGTTTAAATTAAAAAAAATTAAAAAAGGTAAAATATGTTAAAACTTTCAATTACAATTATTGCAGCAATTTTTTTTCTTACAGGCTGTACTAAAAATAATCTAGCTACACCTCTTACTCATAATATTGAAAAAAAAGAAGGAATTTACTCTGTAAAACAAGCAAAAGAAATAAATATAGAAAAGCTTGTAGAAGAAGTAGAACATTATCCTATCATTTTTGTTGGAGACCACCATAATACAGAAAAAACTCATGAATTCTTTGAAAATTTTTTACAGAAATTAGATAAAAAGGGTTATAATTTGAACTTGGCAAATGAATGGTTTACTCCTAATCATAATGAACTACTTAAAATGTATACTGATGGAAAGATTGATGGAATAAGATTAAAAGAAAGACGACATTGGGATGAGTTTACAAGTTTTAAATGGGAATATGTAGAACCTCTCTATGAAGCTGTGAAGAAGAATTCAGGAAGACTTTATGGAATGAATATTCCAAAAAAAGATAGAAAGAAAATTTCATTAAAACAATTTGATAAAATGAGTAAAGAGGAAAAAGAATTTTATGACTCTCTTGATTTGAGTGTTAGTGCCCATAGGCAACTTGTAATGCCTTATTTAAAGCATTGTAATAAAATGCCTCAAAGAAGTGAAGAGGCTTGTGAAGAAAGAATGTATAGAGTTCAAGTTTCTTGGGATAGTTATATGGCTAATAAAGTAAAAGAAATAGCAAATAAAGTTTTAAAAACATCAAGAGATAAACTTTTAGTTTTTGTTGGAGCTATGCATGTGGAACAAAATGTTGGAATACCATTAAGATTTGCAAGACAAAGTAATTTACCATATGTAATTATTTCAAATGAACAGATTCAAAAAGAAAAAGCTCTTAAGATAGATAATAATAAAGCAGATTTTGTATTTGTATATAAAAAAGATTAATCATAAAGAGCTTTTAGCTCTTTATTTCTAGTTTGTTTTAATTGCATATCAATATATTTGGCTTCTTTAACTTCTTTTTTATTTTTTATTGCAATTGTTTGTTTTCTCTTTCCTGTTGGATTGATTTCATATATTTCAAAACCAGCTTTATAAAGTGATAGTCGTACAGTACTTGAAATAGAATAAGTGGTTACTATTACATCATTATTTGAAGCTTTAAAGATATCAGCAAAATATTCAACAGTCCAAAGCTCATTATTAACTTCTGAACTAAAAGCATCTTGATAGACAATATCTATATTATCAAGTGTTTTGATATAATCTCTTGCATCACCTAAAAAAAGTTCTATTTCTAAATTTTCATCTTGATATTTCTTTCTTTCAAGGAGTTTTTTTATTATATAAGATATTTTTTCAAACTCTTTTGGATATTCAAACTCTTTTAGTGATTCAATAAGGTTTTCATCTAGTTCTGGGGAAAAAATTTCTAGTTTTTTATTAAGATTATTCTCCAAGATATAGTTTATAGTAGAAAAAGTGTTATATCCTAGTCCAAAACAAATATCAAGTATTTTTAGATGTTTTTTTTCTTTATGAAAATTAAGTGCTGGAATAACATGTTTTATTAAAGACTCTTTTATAGCTCCTGTTTTTAGATCATGAAAATGTTGATTATATTTTGTTGAATATAAAGTGTTAGAATTATCTATTGTTTTTACTATCATATAAAAACTAAGCCAAAGGCTTAGTTACCTAAAGAGTTTAATTTTTCTTCTGAAAGATATAATTCTTTATTTGACATTACACCAATATTTTGGTCTAAAATATCTTGTGCAATTTGTTTTGCTTCTTCTAATGAGTGCATTTTATATGTACCACATTGGAATTCATTTAATTCTGGAATATCATTTTGTGACTGAACATTTAAAACATCTTTCATTGATTCTTTCCATGCTTTTGCAACTTCTTCTTCTGAAGGGTTTCCTAATAGGCTCATATAAAAACCAGTTCTACAACCCATAGGAGAAACATCAATGATTTCTACTGAATCAGAATTTAAATGTTCTCTAATAAATCCTGCAAAAAGATGTTCTAAAGTATGAATACCTTTTTCCCCTAACATTTTTTCATTTGGAACACAGAATCTTAAATCAAATACTGTGATAATATCACCAGATGGTGACTTCATTGTTTTGGCAACTCTTACAGCAGGTGCTGGCATAATCGTATGATCAACTCTAAAACTATCTAATAATGGCATTTTGTAAACCTTTTTTTATAATTATTTTGGATTTTATCTAAATAAACTTGAATTGAAAATTAGTATAAAGAAGTAAATCATATCAAATAGTTTATTGAAGGACGATGTCAACTTAGGAGTGTTTAAATAGGTTCTTCTATTTGATATGATTAAAAAATCTTAAGAGAACTGCTAACTCTTAAAACATGATATAAATATATCAGAATAAATTTATTTTTATACAAATAAACTGTTTAAAAAATATAACTTTTTAAAATTATTCCATTAAAATAGTAGTTTTTAGATATTTTGAGGCCTTTCTTTTTTGGAAATAAGTAAAAACAATGATAAGAATGACACCTACTCCATAAGTAAATAAAATACTTAATATAACCAATACAGTAAGAATCAAAGTATCGTATAATTCTGCTTTTACTTTGATTTTATTATCTATAAATTCTAATGAAACATCATATTTTAATAAAGTATTTAAATGACATTTTTTTAAGAGTAGGCTATTTTTTGTTTCTTGAATGTTTTCTTTAGATACTAAGTTATTTTTTAGATTATCTATATACTCTTTTTTTAAATTCTGATTCTTAATATTTTCTAGTATTTCTATATTAAATAAACTCATTATTGTAAAACCTTTTTATAAAAAGTATAACAAATAAAAAAAGAGTATACCTGTTTAAATTGTATATTTTATATATATGTGATTACTTTTCCTCTTCATTTTCTAACTCATCACTATAATCTAATGAAGCCCATCTTGTGATTTGTCTATATCTATATTGAGCATCTTTTTTGTTTTGTTCAAGTAAAAAATCAGCATGTTCAGGGTTAAGTTTTTTTAAAGATCTATATCTATTTTCTTTCATTAAAAATTCTTCATAACTTTCCCAATTTGGTTTTTTACCAGAAATCTTAATTGGATTTTGTCCTTGGTCAATTTTTCTTGGATCAAAAGTATATATTGGCCAGTAACCACAGTCTGTGGCTAAAGCCCCATGTTCTACAGATTTCATCAATCCCCCTTGAATTCCATGGGCGATACATGGTGAATAAGCGATAATTAAAGAAGGTCCTTCATATTCTTCTGCTTCTTTCATTGCTTGAACAGCGTGTTTTTGATTTGCTCTTGAATTAATCTGAGCTACAAAAATATTTCCATATGTCATTGAAATATAACCTAAATCTTTTTTCTTATTAAGTTTTCCATCATTTGTAAAGTCTGCAATAGAACCTGTTCTTGCAGATTTTGATGATTGTCCTCCTGTATTAGAGTAAACTTCTGTATCTACCACTAATACATTTACATTTTCTCCTGTTGCAAGAACATGGTCAAGTCCTCCATATCCAATATCATATGCCCAACCATCTCCTCCTATCATCCATTGAGATTTTTTTACAATGTATTTTTTAAGGTCTAATATCTTTTTTACTCCAGGTAAATCTAAATTTTGTTCTAATTGTGGAACTAACTTATCTCTTATTTCTTGTGTTTTTACTCCATCATTTCTATTTTCTAGCCATTCTTTATATAAAACTTTTAAAGGATTAGAAACTTCTTGCATAGTTTCATCCATAATTCTAGCAATTGAGTTTCTTAATGTTTCTATTGCGGCATACATTCCATAACCAAACTCAGCATTATCTTCAAATAAAGAGTTTGCCCAAGCTGGTCCTTCTCCTTTTGCATTTTTTGTATAAGGTGTTGAAGGAGCTGAAGCTGAATAAATAGAAGAACATCCTGTAGCATTTGCTATCATCATTCTTTCTCCAAACAGTTGTGTAGCTAGGGTAATATATGGTGTTTCTCCACATCCTGGACAAGCTGAATGAAACTCAAAAAGAGGTTGTGCAAACTGAGAATTTTTTACATTGTTTTTTTCAACTAAATAGTCTTTATATGAAACATCATTAAATAAATAATCTGCATTTTCTTGTTCCTTATTATTTTCTTCAACTGTAAAAGGAACCATTTTAAGAGATTTTTCTTTTGTTGGACATATATCTACACAAACATTACAGCCTGTACAGTCCAAAATTGAAACTTGAATTTTATATTTTAAGTTTTCTTCTTTTATTCCTTTCCCTTTTGCATCAAGGCTGTGCTCTTTTACTGTTTGTGGTGCATTATTAAATTCTTCTTCATCCATTAAAAAGGGTCTAATAACTGCATGGGGACATTCAAAGGCACATTGGTTACATTGAATACAGGTATCTTCATTCCATTGGGGAACCATTGTTGCAATCCCTCTTTTTTCAAATTGAGTTGAAGCATTTTCGAAGGTACCACATTCCATACCAAGGTTAACTATTGTTGAAACAGGAATTTCATCTCCTTTTGCAGCATTTACAATTTTTGCAAAGTTTTCTACATAATTAGAACCTTTATATTTAGAGTCTAAATTAAGCTCTTGTGTTTCTAGTTTGGCCCAAGCTTTATTAACTTCTATTTCTTCAACTCCATGTTCTCCTGAATCAATAGCAAGGTAATTCATTTTGACTATTTCTTCACCTTTGTTTCCATATGCTTTTTTAGCATACTCTTTCATATGCTCTTTTGCTTCTTCATAAGGAATTATATTTGCAAGTTTAAAAAAGGCTGCTTGCATAATAGTGTTTGTTCTTGTCCCTAGTCCAATATCTCGAGCTAGTTTTGTTGCATTTATGATATAAAATTTAGCATTTTTTTGAGCTAAAAGTTTTTTTACTCTATTAGGTATTTTATTGATTAATTCTTCTTTTGAATAAATAGAGTTTAAAAGAAAGGTACCATTATTTTTTAGTTTATCAATAACTTCATATTGTTCTAAATATACTTCTTTTGAACAGGCAATAAAACTTGGATTTAAAACTAAATAGGTTGACCTAATTGGGTTTTTACTAAACCTAAGATTTGATCTAGTATATCCACCAGATTTTTTAGAGTCATATGCAAAATATGCTTGTGCATAAAGGTCTGTTTTATCTCCAATAATTTTTACTGAGTTTTTATTAGCTCCAACAGTACCATCTGCACCTAAACCATAAAAAAGGCATTCTGTTACATCTTCAACTACTGAAATATTTTCTTTAACTTCAATTGAAGTATTTGTAACATCATCTATAATACCTACTGTAAAATTATCCTTTGAATCAGATTTTGCTAGATTATCATAAATCGCTATTATCTGATTTGGGGGTACATCTTTTGATGAAAGACCATATCTTCCTCCAATAATTTTTGGCTGCTTTTCTTGTCCATAAAAAAGTGCTTTTACATCAAGGTATAAAGGTTCTCCTAAACTTCCTGGTTCTTTAGTTCTATCAATAACACAGATTCTTTCTACACTATTTGGTAAAGCTTCCATAAAATACTTTGCTGAAAAAGGTCTGTATAGATGTACTGCAAGAAGACCTACTTTTCTATTTTCTTGTTCTCTTAAATAGTCAATTGTTTCTCTAATTGCTTCTGTTACAGAACCCATTGCAACAATAATATCTGTTGCTTCCTCATCTCCATAATAAGTAAATGGAGCATAAGTTCTTCCTGTTATTTTTGATATTTCTATCATATAATTATTTACAATATCTGGAAGGGCATCATAATATCTATTTGCTGCTTCTCTTCCTTGGAAATAGACATCATCATTTTGTGCTGTTCCTCTAGTTATAGGAGATTCAGGATTTAAGGAAGTATCTCTAAATTTTTGTACAGCATCATAATCAAGTAGCTTATCAAATTCGTCATAAGGCATTACTTCAATTTTATTTATTTCGTGTGATGTTCTAAATCCATCAAAAAAATGTAAAAAGGGAACTCTACCTTTTATTGCACTAAGATGGGCAACACCTGCTAAATCCATTACTTCTTGTACTGAACCAGTTGCAAGCATTGCAAATCCAGTTGCTCTTGTACTCATTACATCTTGATGGTCTCCAAAGATAGAAAGGGCATGAGTTGCTAAAGATCTAGCACTTACATGTATAACTCCAGGTAATAATTGTCCCGCAACTTTATACATATTTGGAATTTTAAGTAATAAACCTTGAGAAGCTGTATAGGTACTAGTAAGTGCTCCCACTTGTAAAGAACCATGAAATGTTCCTGCTGCTCCAGCTTCACTTTGCATTTCAATTACTTTTACAGTTGAGCCAAATAAGTTTTTTTTCCCTTGCGTAGCCCATTTTTCTACATTGTCTCCCATTTGAGAAGAGGGGGTTATTGGATAAACTCCTGCTACTTCAGTGAAAGCATATGATACATATGCCGCCGCTTCATTTCCATCCATTGTGGCAAATTGCTTAGTCATTAGTTATCCTTATAATTCAATGTTATATATTGTAGATAATAATTAATTATGACTTAAACATACATGAAGTCTTATTTAATAAGTTTAGATTTATAAATAAGCTAAATAAGTGATTATAAAATTTATAATTCTTGTATTAATTTTACTGCTTCAAAAGAATTCTCTGCAATATATGGAGTATGTTGTTTTAATGTTTCTTCTTCTCCATAACCACATAAGACACCAACGCAATTTATTCCTGCACTTTGAGCTGCCAATAAGTCAAGTTCAGTATCTCCTACCATCCATATATTACAAGTTTGTTTGATATTCATTAAATCTAAAGTTCTATGAATTGGTTCTGGATGAGGTTTTGGATACTTAACATGTTCTCTTCCTGTGATATGTTCAAAATATTTCATGATATTCATATGTTCTAATAATTCTTGACTATAAAGACCTGTCTTTGTTGTTACAACAGAAAGTCTAGCAAAAGTATTTGCTAATTCAACAGCCTCTTTTGCAAAATCCAATAATTCAGTTTGTTGTCTTGAAATTTGTCTATATCTATTTTTATAAGAATCTATATAATCCTCTACAAGATTTTTTTCTATTCCTAATTCTTGATACATAATATCTAAAGGGTAGCCTATTAATGATTTTATATCATTGTCTGTTCCTGTAAAGTTATAATCTAATTCCTTAAAAGAGTGATGAAAGGTTGAGATAATAGCATCTGTTGAGTCTATTAATGTTCCATCTAAATCAAAAAGTATAATTTTTTCCACTAAAATATTCCTATGGTAATTTTTTTCAATATAGTATATTAATCTTTATAATACTATTTAATAAAGAAATTAATTCTTATGGTTTTATCCAATTTTCTTGGTTATGTCTTATTCCTGTAAATGCAGGTTCAATGTTTTTTATTTTAGAGTTTACAACTGTAATCGAGTTTGGAATATATAAAAATAAATAGGGTAAATCTTCTGCAATAGTTTTGAAAATTTGTTTATATTTTTTTGCAAATTCATCTTGTTCAACTATACTTGAAGCATCTTCAATAAGAGTGTCAACTTTTTTATTTCTATAACCTGTTAAATTAAAACCTCCTAATCTATCAGAGTTAGTATGCCAAAGAGGATAAGCATCAGGCATCAGAGTTAATGCCCAGCCTAAAAGTATTGCTTCAAATTTTCTTGGATGAACAATAGTATTTAAAAAAGCTTGCCATTCCATTACTTTTATTTTTACATCAACTCCAATTTTTGCAAGTTGATATTGGATTATTAAGGCTGCATTTAGTCTAGTTTCATTTCCTGTATTTGTTGTGATTTCAAAGGAAAAAGGATTATTCTTATCATATCCTGCTTCTTTTAAAAGTTTTTTTGCTTCTTCTAAGTTCTGATTTGTTTGTTTAACTTTTTCATTATAAACAAAACTTCCTGGTAAAAAAGGACCATTACAAATTTTTCCATGTCCAAAAAATAATATATCTACCATTTCTTGTCTATTTATTCCTAAAGATAAAGCTTGCCTGACTTTTTTATTTTGAAACTTTTTATTTCTTAAATTAAAACCTAAGTAATCATAAGAAAAACTTTGAGATTCAACTATTTGAAAATCTTTTTTAAAATCTTCAGATATTTGTCTATCTAGTTGTAATGGAGTTAAAGATCCTACATCTAACTTATTTTCTTTAAGCATTAAGAATACAGTATCTGAACTAGGAATAAATTTATAATAAACTCTATTTATTTTAGGTTTTCCTTCATAAAAATTTTCATTTGCAGTAAGTATTATATCTGAGGAATTTTTAAATGAATCAAGAATATAAGGACCATTTCCTATTGGGTTTTTATTAAAAGAGCTTGTCATTAGATTTTTTTCATCTTTTAGAATATGTTTTGGTAAAAGTCCTATTAACCAAATTTGTAAGGCTTTAAAGTAGGGTTCTTTATATATTATTTCAACTGTATAATTATCAATTGCCTTTACACTTTTTACTTTCTTAAAATTTGAAACAATAGAATTAAAAACTTTAGGGTCTATAACTTTTTCATAAGTGAAAACTACATCATGGGCTGTAACTTTTTTATTATCATGCCAATAGGCATCTTTTCTTAAAGTAATAATTAATTTTGTATCACTTTCAAACTTATATGAACTTGCAATATCTTTAACAATATTACCATCTTTATCATATTTAAATAAACCATTAAAAAGCCATGAGCTTATTTCTGAACTTGCAGTATCATTTGATAGAATAGGGTTTAATCTACTTGGACTTGAAGTCATTGAAAGGTTTAATGTTCTTGCTAGGACATTTATTACAAATAAATTTAAAATTAAAAATAGATATAGTTTTTTCATGGAAAAATTATATCTTAATTATATAAAACATAATTTATACATCTTTTTTATGAAAGGATTTAAGTAAAGTACTAGCAGTTTATTTAATTATTTATAAAAAAAGGTGAGAAGAAAATTCTTCCCACCTTGATAAAAACTTGTACAGTTTTGTAAAAGAAATTCTGAGTTGATTATCTTTTTGAGAACTGTGTAGATTTTCTTGCTTTTTTCTTTCCGTATTTCTTTCTTTCTACAGATCTTGCATCTCTAGTTAATAATCCATAAGGTTTTAAGATTGCTCTGAATTGCTCATCATAAGCAACTAAAGCTCTTGAAATACCATGTTTAACAGCATCAGCTTGTGCAGAATATCCACCACCAAGAGTTTTTACTACAATATTTACAGAACCATCTTGTTTAGATACTTCTAGAGGTTGCATAACTCTTTTTTTGATTGCTTCATGTCCACCTAACCACGCGTCTAAAGTTTGACCATTGATTGTAAGTTGTCCATTTCCGTTTTCTAACCATACTTTTGCTATAGCAGATTTTCTTCTTCCAGTTGCATATACTTTTGCCATTAGTCTTATCCTTTAATTTGCGCAGTGTGTGGGTGCTCGCTACCTGCGTATACTTTTAATTTTTTTAGCATTGTTTTTCCAAGTTTTGTTTTTGGAAGCATACCTCTAGTTGCTAATTTATATAGTTTTTCAGGGTTTTTTTCTAACATATCAGACATCTTATGTGTCTTAGTGCTTCCAAAGTATCCTGAGTGAGTATAATAGTTTTTATCTTCTAATTTAGCTCCAGTGAACTTTGCTTTTGAAGCATTGATGATAATTACATTGTCTCCACAATCTACATTTGGAGTATAGCTAGGTTTATGTTTCCCTCTTAATAGTGTTGCAACTTCAGTAATAATTCTACCAAAGACTTTATCAGTTGCATCAACTACAATCCAATCTCTTTCGATTTCGTTAGCTTTTGCCATTTGAGTAAATTTCATTTATTTTCTCCGATTTTGTTAATGAGGTGGAATAATAGTGTATAGATACTTAATATAAACTTAAATTAAGTAATTTTTAATATTTTATTATAAATTTAGAACCTTTTTCTTCTACACTTTCAACCTCAAGATGGAATTCATGTAATTTAATAATTGAATTTACTATAAAAAGACCTAAACCTAGAGAGTTGTTCCACCCATTTTGGGATACTCTATAAAACTTTTGATTAATTCTTTTTAAATCTTTTTCTTCTATTCCTATTCCTTGATCAATTATCTGAATACAATTTTCATTATATTCTATAAAAACTTCATCTTCTGAATATTTTAAAGCATTTTCTACGAGATTTTCTAGAGCCATTAAAAAAAGAGTTTCATCAACATTTATCTTAAAGTCTTCATTTTCTTTTAAAATAATTTCTCTCTTTGGATACTTGTCAGTTAAATCATAGATAACTTTTTTACAAAGTTCTTTTATAGAACAGTTTGTAGTTAAAATTTCTTGTTTCCCTTCTTCAAGTTTTAATGACAGTCTTAGTTTATCAATAATTCTACTCATTTTAATACCATTTGACTGAATTTTTTTTAAAAATTTTTCTTTCATGGCTTCTGGCAAATCTTGGTCACCTATCATAGTTTCACTGTATCCTGTAATTACTGCAATAGGGTTTTTAAATTCATGGGAAATTGCTGAAATTATTTCATCTTTTTGTTTATTTGCAAGTTTTAGTTTAGCTGTTTGTTTTGATTTTTGTTTTTCTCTTTTTGCAAGTTTTGAAGCTACTTTATTTAGGAGTCTTGTTATTTTATAAAACTCTTCTGAAAAGTCTGAATAAATATTTGAAGTTGGTTTTTTATTACTTAATTCAATTAAATACCCTAAAATGGCATTTGTTTCATTCCTAATTTTAATACTTATTAAATAAGTTATTATAAAAGCAAAAATTATAAACAAAGAAATAAATCCTATAATCTGAAAAGATAATTTTGAAAAGTTTTCTATGATTTTTGCTGTATAATCAGCAAGTCTTAAGAAGTATATTTCATCATCAATAACAATTTTTTTTGCTACATATAAAAGTTCTTCTTTTAAAGTATTTGAATATCTAATCTTTTTTCCATATCCTTCATATTTTGCATGAATAATTTCATATCTTGTAGAGTGGTTTCCCATGGCTTTAATATCTCTATCACTATCTGCAATTACAACTCCTTTTTCATTTATTATTGTAATTCTAAGTCCTGTTTTTGCTTTAAATGTTTTAATTATATATTCAATATTATCAAAGGAATTTAGACTTAAAGATAATGAGTCTATATTTTGAGACAAATTTTTTTCTATCTGATTTAAGTAGACATTTTTTGACCAAAAATAAGTAGTAGTTGAAATTATTATTAATATTAATAAAAAAATTACAGAGAATGCTCTTAAAAAGACTTGGTGTATTTTTAACAAAACAAGTAACCTTCTCCTCTAATTGATTTAATATATTCTTTTTCATTGTGAGGATCAATTTTTGCTTTCAATCTTTTTATTGCAACATTTACTGTTTTTAATTTTTTATCATAAGAGTCTTCCCAAACAGCTTCTAATAGGTGTTCTCTTGACATGAGAATATCTTTGTTTTTTATAAACTCTAGTAGCAAGTCATGTTCTAAATGAGTAAGCTCTATTTCATTTGAATCAATATAGAACTTTTTATTTGATGCTTTATAAGTAATATCTCTTACTTTTAAAATATTAATATCTTTTGAGCTTCTTTTTATAACAGCTTTAATTCTTGCTAATAACTCTTTTATATTAAATGGTTTTGTAATATAATCATCTGCGTGAGACTCAAATCCTTCTAGAATATCTTCGTCCTTATCTTTTGCTGTAAGATATATTACTGGGCAGTTGTGACCTTTTTTTCTAATATTATTAATAAATTCAGTTCCATCAATTCCTGGAAGGTTTCTATCCATTAAAATAAGATCAATACTTTCCTCATCTAAAACTTTTTCTAATTTTTCATTTACGTTTAAAAAACCTATAGTGTCATAAGACTCTTTTTGTAAAGTATATTCTAATAATTCTAAGATATCTTCTTCATCTTCAACGATTAGTACTAATTTATTATGCATTTTAATCTTCTTTATTATTTTCTTTTTGTGGTTTTACAATTCCTGGAGAGTATTTTATAGCTAATATTCTAAAAATAAAGAATATAAAAATCACAAAAAGTAAAAAGATAATAGTAAAATAGTCTTTATTTGTATGAGAAGTGTAAATAATCACATCACGAATTAAAAAGATAATAAAGATATCAATAACAAATCGAAGTCTAAGTTTTTCTTTTTTTATAAAGTCTGAAATCATTTTAGCTACTTCCATTAGTACAATGAATTCAAGCATTAAAATGATTGTTTTGTAGAATTCAAGTTTAGCAACAATTACTATTATAAAAATAATAACTGCAGCTAAAACTTCATAGTTTGAACTGAAATATTTTTTTATATTTTCAATTAATTTCATAAAAATCAAGTGTTTTCTAAATCTCCACCAACTTCAGCAAAAACTAATAAGTTTGCAATTGAGCTTGCTCTTCCTGAAACTTTTTCTAGTTTTCTTAAGGAACTTAGTACTTCAAAATAGTCTTTTGATAATTCAATATTTTTAGTGATAAGTTTTAAAATATTTTTTTCTATCATTGCATATAAATCATCTGTTTTACTATCTTCAACTAAAACTCTATTGAACTTTTCTTCAATAAGTTTTTCATCATCTTCTTTAACCATTTCAATAGCCGTGTATAAAGCTAAGTTAGATGATTTTAGTAAAGGAATTGCATATTCTAAAATTGCTTCTGCATCTAATTCAGGAGAAAAAGCTTTTCTAAAAGATTTTGCAAAAGCTTTTGAATATGCAGCTGCTCTCATTAGTTCATTGGTAATTTTTAAAAAAGAAACCATTTCTCTTAAGTCTTTTGCTTCTGGTGAATATAATGCTAATGTTTTAACTATTAAGTTATCAATTTCAGTTGACTTTGATGATAGTTTCTTCATTGATAAGTTAACATCTTTTAACATTGATGAATCATTTTCTTTTAAGGCAGACAAAGAAATTTTATTTGCATGTGAAATCTCTTCTCCTATATTTGTTATTTCTTCTTTTATTTTGTTAATATTCTCTATATATGGTTTTAACATTACCCAAACCTTCCTGTAATATAATCTTCTGTTTTTTTGTTTGATGGATTTACGAAAATTGTTTCTGTTTCATCATATTCAATAAGTTTTCCAAGGTGGAAAAATGCAGTATAATCAGCAACTCTAGCTGCCTGTTGCATATTATGAGTTACAGTTATTATTGTATACTGCTTTTTTAACTCTAACATCAAAGCTTCAATTTTTTCTGTTGAAATAGGATCTAAAGCTGATGTTGGTTCATCCATTAAAATAATTTCAGGTTTAACTGCAATTGTTCTTGCAATACAAAGTCTTTGTTGCTGTCCACCTGAAAGTGATGTTCCTGGTTCATTTAATTTATCTTTTACTTCTTCCCAAAGTCCTGCATCTCTTAATGATTTTTCTACTAATTCATCACACGCTTTGCCTTTTTTTACTTGATTATGTTTTAAAGGTGCATAAGCAACATTGTCATAAATAGATTTAGGAAAAGGATTTGGTTGTTGAAAAACCATCCCAACTCTTTTTCTAACACTTACTTCATCAACATCTTTATCATAAATATTTTTATTATCAATTACAACAGAACCATCAATCTTAACACTTGAAATTAAGTCATTCATTCTATTTAAACATCTTAAGAATGTAGACTTTCCACATCCAGAAGGTCCAATTAAAGCTGTGATTTTATTTTCATATAAAGGAACTGAAATACTATGAAGGGCATGGTTACTTCCATACCATAAATTTAATTCATTTACATCTACTTTTATTTTATTTTCATTTGCCATTTTATTATTTTCCTTAAACTTCTTCTTTTTTACCATTTTACTTCATATTTTTTTCTAAGGTATATTGCTAATGCATTTAGAGAAATCAAAATCGTTAGTAATACCATAATTCCAGCAGCAGTTTTTTCTATATACATTCTCTCTGGCATCCCAGCCCATGTAAATAATTGTGCAGGCATAACTGTAGCTGCTTCCATTATAGAGCCAGGTGCATCTGGAATAAATGCAATCATACCAATAATAATTAATGGTGCTGTTTCTCCCATAGCTTGTGCTAAACCTATAATTGAACCAGTCAAAATCCCAGGGAATGCTAATGGTAAAACATGGTCTCTTGTAACTTCAATTTTAGTTAGACCTAAACCATAACCTGCTTGTCTAATAGAATCAGGAACTGCTCTTAGTGCTGCTCTTGAACTTACAATAATAATTGGTAGGGTCATAAGAGCTAATGTAAGACCCCCTACAAGAGGTGAGGATCTAGGTAATCCAAATAGATTAATAAATATTGCAAGACCTAATAAACCAAATAAGATTGAAGGAATAGCTGCTAAGTTATTAATATTAACTTCAATTGTTTGTGTGAATTTATTATCATCGGCAAACTCTTCTAAATAAACAGCTGTCATTACACCTATTGGAAAGGCAACAAGCATTGTTATAATCAAAGTTAAAATAGAACCTATTATTGCTGAGTTTAAACCTGCAAATTCAGGTGTTTTTGAGTCCCCATTTGTAAAGAAAATTGTATTAAATTTTAATTCAGCATCACCATAAGCTTTCATTTCATCAATTAAAGCTCTATCTTTTCTTTTTAACTTAAAATAGTGACCTTTTAAGTATTGGTCTACTTGGTCATCAGCTAGAACCCAAGTTTTGATAGTTTTCCCCATAAGTTCTGGGTTCTCTTCAATTAACATTGGAACAGTTCTTAACCAAGCTCTAGAAACAATCCTAGTATATTTTTTATCAATTGCTTTTCTATAACTTTTTTTTGAGGCTTCATTATATGTTACTTCTACATTTACATATGCTTGCTCAAAAGCAGGAGTTCCTTTTCCTATAATATCAAATAAGAAAAAAACTAAAAAAGCAATTGAAAAAACTAAAGAAGCTAAAGTAAATGTTTTAAATCTTTTTGAACTTCTATGTCTTTTTGTTAACGTTGGATCATAAAAAGGATTATTTTTATTTTTGTTCTTTTTCTTAATCATAATGTATTTACCTTGTACTTTTCTTTAAATTTTCTAATCAAAGATAGAGAAACAATATTTAAAGCTAGAGTTACTACAAATAATGCCAATCCTAATGCAAATGCAACTAATGTTTCCGGAGAATTGAAAGCTTGGTCTCCTACTAAGGCATCTACGATTCTAACCGTAACTGTAGTCATATCTTCTAAAGGGTTAATTGAAAGGTTTGGTCTTAACCCTGCTGCCATAACAACAATCATTGTCTCTCCAATTGCTTTTGAAAAACCTAATAGTGTTGCAGAAATAATACCTGGTAAAGCAGATGGAAGTACAATGTTCTTAATTGTTTCACCTTGTGTCATTCCTAAGCCTAATGAAGCTTTTCTTTGACTATCTGGAACAGCTTTAATTACATCATCTGATAAAGATGAAATTACAGGAATGATCATAATCCCCATAACAACTCCAGAAGCTAAAGCAGAGTTGAAGGTAGCTTCTAAGCCAAAAAATGCAGCACCTTTTACAATTAAAGGAGCAACTGTTATTGCAGCAAAGAAACCATAAACAACAGTAGGTATTCCAGCAAGAATTTCTAAGACAGGTTTTAGGTATGATCTTGTTCTATGAGAGGCATACTCACTCATAAAAATAGCACTACCTAATCCAATAGGTAAAGCAACAGCCATTGCAATAAAAGTAATCATAAGTGTACCTGCAAAAATAGGTACTGCTCCAAATTTACTTCCTGGTATTCCCGGTGACCATTCTGTTCCTGTTAAGAAGTACCAAAAACTTCTTAGCTCAAAGAACGAAATTGCTTCAAATAGTATTGAAAAAAGAATCCCAAAAGTAGTAAGTATTGATATGGTAGAAGCTACAATCAATGCTGTTTTTATGAGATTTTCTTTCATTACAGTTGATTTATTTTTAGACTCAAATGAATGCAAATCCAACCTTTGTATTAAATTTTCGTAATTTTACAGTTGATTAGTTACAGTCTGGTTACATGCAAATACAGCTACCATAAGGATAAGAGTATTGTTTTGAAAGTTTTTTAATCTCTCCGAGTTTTGAGTTAAATATATTTTGTGTGCTTTTATGTGAAACTTCAATTATTGCAGCACAAACAGAAAGTAGATTAAAGTTTCTACTTACTCCAAATCTATCTTTAGAGGTCATATATCCATTTAAAATATCTTTTTCATTATATAAACTTGAAGCATTTATTCTGAATTCCTCTTGAATATTATGGATTATTTTATGAACTTCTTCATAATTACTATTTGTAAAAGCAACAAAAAAATCATCTCCACCAATATGAGCTATGAAGTTTTCATTTGAGATATTTTTTTGTAAAATTTCGGAGAACATTAAAATTGCTCTATCTCCTTGTCTAAAACCATATGTGTCATTAAAAGGTTTAAAGTCATTGAAGTCAAAATAAACTATTTGTGTATGAATTTTTTTTTCAAAGGCATTTAATATAAAACTATCAATTTGATTATTACCTGGTAACTTTGTTAAAGGGTTTTGATTTTGTGCAATTTCTAAATTTCTTTTATATGATAGGCTTAGTAGGTTATTTAAGTTTATAAAGCCATAGTATTTTGAGTCTTTACTTACAAAAATACCTTGGGAATCACTTCTCATATTAAATATTTCTAAGGCTTTATCTATTCCCCAAGTAATATCAATTTCTAATACGGGTTTAATATAATTTTTTAGTTTTGCTTTAAAAGAGTCATTTTTAGCTAATGATAAACCATATTGTGAGTATGAAATCTCTTTTATATCAACTTCATATATTGCTCCTAAAATTTTTTTATTATCATCTACAATTGGAACAAAGGTATTTAAAGTGTGCTCTTTAAAATATACAAACAATTCATGTAAGCTAGTACTTACATTCAAAGGATCAATTTTATCAATAAATGATTTATCAATAAAGTTATTATGTGAAACTCTTCTGTCTTTTGTAAACATATTTTCTTTAGAGTATGACTTTTTTATTTTTCTTATATCTAAAATAGGTTTTGAGACAATAAAACCTTGAATATAGTCAATTTTTATTTCTTTACATGAGTAATATTCTCCTGAAGTTTCCACTCCTACAGCAATTACTTTTATTCCTAAAGTATGAGCCATTTCTACTATAGAAGCACAAAAAAGTCTTTTCTTTGCATCTTTATTTATTCCTTCTACAAAAAATTTATCAATTTTTATAAAGTTTGTTTCAGACAAGTATAATAAATGAAGTCCAGAAACTCCTGTTCCAAAGTCATCAATTGCAATATTAAAATTATTTGCTTTATATACACTTACTATATGCTTTATAAGTTCATCATCTTTTAGGGAACTATGTTCTGTTATTTCAAAACATACAGAATCTTTATCAAGTTGATTTTTTTCTAATATTTTAGAGGTTTCCCCTATTTTAAAATCAGGCATAGCAAAAAACCTATTATCTACATTATAAAATAGTTTTAGATTATGAATATCTATTTTCTTGAATTTTTTAACTGCTTTTTTTCTTAGTATAATATCCATACTAAATAAAATATTTTTTTGTGATAATTTATCGAAGAAGTCTTGAATTGAAGAGAAACCTAATTCTTCTGTATTTCTAATAAGAGCCTCTACAGCAAAAATTTTTCCTGTATGAGTATTTACAATTGGTTGAAAAGCAAAATCAAGTTTGTCAACATCAATTTTAGTTGACATGTGGACTACCTTTGTAATAGAGTTATATATGGACTTTTATCTCTCAAGTTCGCGGATCAACAGATAAAAGTCCATATATAACACTATATTAAGAAGAGAAAGTATCTCTTCTTTTATTATTAGTGTTTTAAGCTTTCTAATGTAACTTTTTTTGCTTTAATTACAGAGTTTCTTATTTCTGTTCTTTGAGCATCTGGTAAAGCAATTAAACCAATTTCAGTTAAGATTCCATCAGGTCCAATCATATTTTCAGACATAAACATTTCAATGTATTTATTCATTGCAGGAACTTCTTTTTTATGTGAATTTTTAGTATAGAAGAATAATGATCTAGCAATTGGGTATTTACCACTTGCAATTGATTCAGGAGTTGGACTAACACCATTTACTTTTGCTCCAGATAATTTGTCATCATTTTCAATTAAGAAAGAGTATCCAAAGATACCAAATGCATTTTTATTTTTAGTTAATTTTTGAACAATGATATTATCATTTTCTCCAGATGGAACATAAACACCATCAGTTCTAACTACAGAGTATTTTTTATATTTTTTATTTGCTTTTTTATCAGCTTTATAAAGGTCTGTATAAACTGCCATTTTTTTGAAAGTACCTTGCATTACCATTTCTTCAAATGCATCTCTTGTACCAGAAGATTTTGGTGGTCCATAAACAATAATTTCTCTATTTGGTAATGAAGCATCAATATCTGACCATTTTTTATATGGGTTTTTAACTAATGATTTACCATCTTTAGAAGGAACTTCTTCAGCTACTGCTAATGCTAAGTGTTCTTTAGAAATTGAAAATGCTTTATTTGATTTATCTTGCGCAAAAGCAATTCCATCATAACCAATTACAGCTTCTGTAATATCAGTAACACCATTTTTTTCACACATTGTGAATTCTTTTGTTTTCATTCTTCTTGAAGCATTTGTAATATCTGGAGTATTTAAATCGTTTCCAGCACAAAATAATTTCATACCTCCACCTGAACCAGTTGATTCAACTACAGGAGTTGGATATTTAGTTGTTGCACCTAATTCTTCGGCTACTGCAGAAGAGAATGGATATACAGTAGAAGAACCTACGATTTTTATTTGCTCTCTTGCACTTAAAGAAACAGTAAGTGCTGCACTTGCTAATAAAGCAATTGTTGTCTTTTTTAATGTCATTTTTATCTCCATATTTAAGTAATGATATGGAAGTATATATTTGTTTGATTACAACTTGGTTACTAAAAGAAAGGTTTTATATAATTATTTATTATGTAGTTTTACAAACGAGCTATTTATAGCCCATTTGCTTCAATAAGTCTTGCTTGATAATCAGTAATAAGAGGATCAATTACTTCATCAAAAAGTCCATCATTCATAATTGCATCTAATCTATATAAAGTTAGATTAATTCTATGATCTGATATTCTTCCTTGTGGATAATTATAAGTTCTAATTCTTCCACTTCTATCTCCAGTACCAACTTGTTCTTTTCTTGTGGCACCTTCTTCTTGCATTTTTTCTTGCATTTGTAAGTCATAAAGTCTAGCTTTAAGAACTTTCATTGCTTTATCTTTATTTTTATGTTGAGACTTTTGGTCTTGGTTTGTTACAACTATTCCACTTGGAATATGAGTAATTCTAACTGCTGAGTCAGTTGTATTTACTGATTGTCCACCATTTCCACTTGCTCTCATAACATCAATTTTTAAATCATTTGAATTGATATCAATTTCAACATCATCAACTTCAGGCATAACTGCAACAGTAATTGCTGAAGTATGAACTCTACCTTGTGATTCTGTAGCAGGAACTCTTTGAACTCTATGTGTCCCACCTTCAAATTTTAGTTTTGAATAAACGTGATCACCTTTAAATAAAGCTACAATTTCTTTATATCCACCTGCTTCACTTTCACTTTGATTCATAAGTTCAACTTTCCAACCATTATTTTCGGCATATTTTAAGTATGCTCTGAAAAGGTCTCCTACGAAGATTGCCGCTTCATCTCCTCCAGTACCAGCTCTTAGTTCTAGGTAGATGTTTTTATCATCATTAGGATCTTTAGGAATCATAAGAAATTTAATTTCTTCTTCTAATACAGGTTTTTGAGCTTCTAGCTCTTTAAGCTCTTCTTTAGCTAATTCTCCAAGTTCTGGATCATCTAGCATTATTTTATTTTCTTCAATATCTTCTAACACTTTAATGTATTCTTTTGCTTTAGAAACAATAGGTTCAATGTTAGATTGTTCTCTTGAAAGATCTGTCATTCTTTTTATATCAGATGTTATATCTGGAGAGATTAATAGTTTATTAATCTCTTCATATCTGTCTATAAAAGTTTGTAGTTTATCTTGTAGCATATTTGTTTATATTTATATCAATTTATTTATAGATTATACTAAAATATTATGAATTATAAAGAATTAACTTTTAATTGTAAGTTTGAAACTTTTCTTGCTGCAGTACCTTTTTTTAGAATACCTTTTGATACACAATGGTGAAGATATTTATTTGCAGATTTCATAGCTTCTACAGCTTTTTCTTTATCAGCAGTTTCAATTGCTGTTAATACATTTTTAGTAACATTTTTAATTCTAGTTTTATAGAATCTATTTCTTTCTGTTCTAACCTTAGTTTGTCTTGCTCTTTTTTCAGCAGATTTATGATTTGCCATTATTATTTAACCTCTTTGTAAAAAATTTAAGGATAGAATAATATCTAAATAACTTTAAAGTTAGTTTAATTTTAGGAAGATTTAATGAAACTATTTGGAACTGATGGAGTAAGAGGATTAGCTGGAGAATTTTTAGATGCAGTTACTGTATTAAACTTAGCAAAGGCTGCTGGTATCTATTTTAGAAAGCATTCTAAGACAAAAAAAATTCTTGTTGGAAAAGATACAAGAAGAAGTGGTTATATGATAGAAAATGCTTTAGTTAGTGGGCTTACTTCTGTGGGCTATGATGTGATACAAATAGGCCCTATGCCAACACCTGCCATTGCATATTTAACTGAAAGTATGAGATGTGATGCAGGTATTATGATTTCTGCTTCTCATAATCCTTTTGAAGATAATGGAATTAAATTCTTTGATAATCATGGAAATAAGTTAGGTACTCAATGTGAAAATAATATTGAAAAAATATTTTTTAATGACGAAGCTTTAAAGGAAGGTACTGTAACTGGTAAGAATATAGGTTCTTCAAAAAGAATTGATGATGTTATAGGAAGATACATTGTTTCAATTAAAAGTTCTTTTCCAAATGATTTATCTTTGCAAGGAATGAGAATAGTACTTGATTGTGCAAATGGTGCTGCATATAAAGTTGCTCCTACAATCTTGGATGAATTAGGTGCAGATGTTATTACTATAAATGATAAACCAAATGGCTTTAATATAAATGAATCTTGCGGGGCTTTATATCCTAATGAAGTAGGGAAGATAGTAAAAGAGTATAGGGCAGATATTGGAATAGCTTTAGATGGTGATGCAGATAGACTTGTAGTAATAGATGAAGAAGGAGAAGTTATAGATGGAGACAAATTACTAGGGGCTCTTTGTCTTTTCCTTAAAAATGAAAATAGTCTAAAAGGCAATGCTTGTGTTGCAACTGTCATGTCAAATAAAGCTTTAGAAGATTTTTTAAAAGATAAAGGCTTAAATTTAATAAGAGCTAATGTAGGTGATAAACATGTTCTAGAAAAGATGAAAGAAAATAATGTAAATTTTGGAGGAGAACAAAGCGGACATATAATTTTTTCAGATGTAGCAAAAACAGGTGATGGTCTAGCTTCAGCCTTGCAAGTATTAGCTTTGATTTTAAGAAATAAACAAAAAGCAAGTATTGCTTTAAACCCTTTTGAATTATATCCTCAACTTTTAGTTAATTTAAAAGTTAGTGAAAAAAAACCTTTAGAAGAGATTGATGGATTAGAAGAAATATTAAAACCAATTAGAGAAAAAGGAATTAGAGATTTAATAAGATATTCGGGAACAGAAAATAAAATTAGACTTTTACTAGAGGGCAAAAATAAAAAAGAGGTTGAAAAATCTATGAAAACCTTAAAAGACTTTATTTCAAAAGTTTTATAAAATGAAAAAAGAGTATAAATTAGCTTTATTTATTTTTATAACAATTTTTGTAATAGATCAGTTTGTAAAGTATGCTTTTGTAAGTTTCTCTTGGGATATTGATGGTCCTTTTATGTCTTTGAAATTAGCTTATAATTATGGTGTAGCTTTTTCAATGTTCTCTTTTTTACAAGAATATTTAAAATATATACAATTATTAATTGTACTAATTGCAACAATATATTTATTGAAAAATAAAGAAGTCTTTTTTAAGTACTATATTGCAATTTCAATTTTGTATTCAGCAGGATTATCAAATATCCTAGATAGATTTACTTATGGTGCTGTGGTTGATTACTTTTATTGGCATTATGGCTTTGAATTTGCAATCTTTAATATTGCAGATGTGATGATTAATCTTGCTGTTGCATTAATTATTCTTATGCAAATAAAAGAGATGAGAAAAGAGAAAAAGAACAAAGAAATTAAATTTTAAATTTGGGACTTAAATCTAAATTTAGATATAATCCAAAAAAATTATTGAAAAAAGTAGGTAATATGGGTCAAACAATAACAGAAAAAATATTTAGTGAACATGTAGGAAGAGAAGTTTTTGCAGGTGAAATTATAAGAAGTCCAATTGATATGGTAATTGGTAATGATATTACAACTCCTATCTCAATTAGAGCTTTTGAAGAAGGTGGATTTAAAGAGTTAGCAAATCCAAATGGTTTTGCAATTGTTTTAGATCACTTTATTCCAGCTAAAGATATAGCAAGTGCAAATCAAGCAAAAATTTCAAGAGATTTTGCTATGAAACATGATTTAAAATATTTCTTTGATGAAAAAGATATGGGAATAGAACATGCACTTTTACCAGAGAAAGGTTTAGTATTACCAGGAGATGTAATTATTGGTGCCGATTCTCATACATGTACACATGGTGCTTTAGGTGCATTTAGTACAGGTATGGGAAGTACAGATATTTCATTTGGTATGATTACAGGTGGAAACTGGTTTAAAGTTCCAGAATCAATAAAAGTAGTTTTCAAAGGTAAACCAGCAGAACATGTAACAGGAAAAGACTTAATTTTAGAAATAATTAGAATCTTAGGTGTTGATGGTGCTTTATATAAAACTTTAGAATTTACTGGTGAGTCTATTCAATACTTATCAATGGATGATAGATTTTCATTATGTAATATGGCTATTGAAGCTGGTGCAAAAAATGGTATAGTAGCTTTTGATGAGACTACAAAAGAATTCTTAGATAAAGTAGCTGAAAAAAACAATGGATTGAGAGCAGAACCAAAGATTCACTATTCAGATGAAGATGCAAAATATTGTCAAGTAATTGAAATTGATACAGCTTCTTTAGAACCAGTAATTGCATATCCATTTTTACCATCAAATGGACATTCTGTTTCTCAAGCAGTAGCTGATGAAATTAGAGTAGACCAAGTATTTATTGGTTCATGTACAAATGGTAGATTAAGTGATTTTAAAATTGCTGCAGAAATTTTAGATGGAAAAAAAGTAGCAAGACATGTTAGGCTTATTTTAACACCTGGAACTCAACAAATTTTAAGAGAAGCAACTAAGCTTGGCTATATTGATACTTTAGTAGATGCAGGAGCAGTTGTTTCAAATCCAACTTGCGGTGCATGTTTAGGTGGATATATGGGAATTTTAGGAGATAATGAGGTTTGTATTTCAACTACAAATAGAAACTTTGTAGGAAGAATGGGAAGTAGATCATCAAAAATTTACTTAGCAAATTCAGCAGTTGCAGCAGCAAGTGCAATTTCAGGTTACATAACAGACCCTAGAAGCTTATAATGCATCAAAAACCATTTGATATACCTTGTGTAATTTTATCAGGTGGTAAAAGTTCAAGAATGGAAGAAGATAAGTCTCTTCTTCCTTTTTCTACTTCAGACTCACTTATTCAATTTCAGTATAATAGATTAAAACCCTTTTTTAAAAAACTTTATATATCATCAAAAATCAATAAATTTCCTTTTTTAAATAAAGAATATTTACTTTTAGATGAAAGTGAAGTTTATTCTCCTATTATTGCATTAAATACAGTTTTTAATTTTTTTAAAGATGAAACAGTATTTATTATTACTGTAGATACACCTTTAGTTAAAATTAATTCACTTGCTAAAATAATAGAAGAAAAGACAAAAGAGAATGATATCTGTATAGCAAGAACAAAAACAAATCACAACTTATGTGGAGTATTTGAATCTAAGGCATGTAGAGATAAAATAGAAGAAATGCTAAAGAAAGACATACATAAAGTAGGTTTTTTGCTTAATCAAATGAAAACTAAAACAATAAAATTTTTAGATGAAGATGAGTTTATAAATTTAAACAAAAAAGAAGACTATTATCGAGCTAAACTTATCATAAGTGAAACAAATAATTATCATTAAACATTTTCAGTAAAGTCTAAGTTTTGTATTATCTATTTTTAGATACTATCTTACATAAATTTTACTTATAGTAAGGATATTAGTATGGCTAATAACAATGAGTTAGAAGAAGCTTTAAATATTATTGATAAAGAATTAAAGAAAAAAGGTTTATCAAGAAGGGATGCTTTAAAGGTTGCAGGATTAGGTTCTGCTTCTTTTTTAATGGGAGCAAGTGAAGTTCAAGCAGCAACACCTGCAAAAGCAAGTGATGCGAAAGCAAAAATTTTAATTATTGGTGGAGGACTTGCAGGTATTTCTACTGCAGCAAGATTAACAAATACTTTATCTAATCCAGATATTACAATAATTGAACCAAATCCAAAGTCGGTATCTTACCAACCAGGGAATACTTTAATTGCAGCAGGAATCTATACAAAAGATGACATAATGTATGATACTAAAGATTTTATTCCTAATGGTGTAAAAGTTATCCAAGATAAAGCAATTGAATTTGACCCTGATAATAATAATGTTAAAACTGAAAAAGGTGATACTTATTCATATGATTATATGATTGTAGCTGCTGGCTTAAAACTTGATTTAGGAAGAATTCAAGGTTTAGAAGAAATTGGAGAAACTACAACTTTAGGGGATGCTAGTAAAATCTTATCAAAACTTGAAAATACAGGTGTTTGTACAATTTATTCAACTGATGCTGCTGTTGCAACTTGGAAAGAGATGCAAAAATTTGTAGATGCTGCAAAATCTGGTAAAAATGTAAAAGGAGTATTTACTCATCCTAATACATCAATTAAATGTGGTGGAGCACCAAAGAAAATCATGTATCTTACAAATTCAAGATTAGTTGAAGCGAATGCAAGAAAAAATGCTGAATTGACATTCTATCCTAATGGTGGAACAATGTTTGGTGTAAAAGAATATCATGAAGCTATTTTAAAACAATTTGAAGCAAGAGATTTTAAATGGCATTATCATCATAATTTAACAGGTGTTGATTTAGATAAAAAGATTGCAACTTTTGATAAACATTGGGAAGAAAAAGGTGCGTATGACCCAGATTTAGAAGAGTATGATATTGTTACAAAACATGAAAATGTTGAAGTACCTTATGACTTACTACACATAACTCCTCCAATGAAAGCTCCAGATGAAATTGGAAACTCACCTATTGGTTCAGGAAAAGGTTGGGTGCCTGTAAATAAAGAAACATTACAACATGTAAAATATGATAATATCTTTTCTTTAGGTGATATTGCTGCAATTCCTATGGGAAAAACTGGTGGTAGTGTTAGAAAGCAATATAAAGTTTTAGTTGATAATTTAGTTGCGAAAATGGAAGGAAAAGAGTTAACTGCAAAATATGCAGGATATACAGTATGTCCTTTAATTACTGATATTGGAAAAGTAATGTTAGCAGAATTTAACTGGACAAAGAAACCAACTCCAACATTCCCTCTTGATCCTACAGTTGAAAGATATATTTGGTGGTTATTGAAAGTTTATATGCTGAAACCAATGACACAATATGGAATGTTATCAGGTAGAGCATAAAGAATGAAAAATGAAATTCTTATTATAGTAGGCATTTTTGTAGTTTTGACTATAGGAATGCACTATAAAGAGTTTCTTTCTCATCCTATAGAACATATTTTGGCATTGCCCCATTCTTCAGCATATGGTTTAGGTGCTTTTCATCCTTTTATTTTTTCACTTTTAGCTTATATCTTTTTATTAATACCTCGTTTTTTTATATATTTATATAAGAAAGTAATTTCCAAAAAATAAATACTAGTTTAAATAAATCCTTAAAATATATACTATCTCTACAAATAATGATTATAATAATAAAAATATAATAATTATCCACAAATAAGACATAGAATTAACCTGAAACATTATATAATTTTTTGATATTCATTAAAAGGAAGAGAGAAGATGGATAAAAAAAAGTTATTATATGAGTTTGAAAAAGAACTTGAAAAAAAAGGTATCTCTAGAAGAGATGCTTTAAAGGCTATGGGAATTGCTACTGCAAGTACAGCATTATTAAATCCTATTGAAACAAAAGCATCTGAAGCCAAAGCTAGTGATGTAAAAGCAAAAATTGTAATAGTTGGTGGTGGTTTAGCAGGTATCTCAACTGCAGCTAGATTGATTAATTCTTTAAGTAATCCAGATGTTACTGTTATTGAACCAAGTGATGTATCAGTTTCTTATCAACCTGGTAATACATTTATTGGTGTAGGCATATATGAAAAAAAAGATGTAATGTATGAGTTAAAAGATTTTTTACCTAAGGGTGTAAAATTAATTAAAGATAAAGCAGTGGAGTTTGACCCTAATAATAATAATTTGACTATTTCTAGTGGAGAAAGAATTACTTATGATTATTTAGTAGTTGCTGCTGGGGTGGCTTTAGATTTTGGAAGAATCAAGGGTTTAGAAGAACTTGGTAATACTTATACAATGGATGAAAAAAGCAAAATCAAAGAGTTATTTGATGGCACAGGAGTAAGTACAGTTTATAATACTGATGCTGCTGTTTATACTTGGAAAAATATGCAAGCTACAATAGAAGAAGCAAAAAAGGGTAAAAAACTCAATGCTATTTTTTCTCATCCTGATACAGCAATAAAGTGTGGTGGTGCTCCTAAGAAAATAATGTATTTAATGGATGCAAGATTAAACGAAGTAGGAAAAGATGTTCGGGCAAATGTTAATATGACTTTTTATCCAAATTCAATGAAAATGTTTTCAGTAAAAGAGTATGAAGATGTTATAAAAGAACAATATAAACAAAGAAATATGAATTGGAAATTTGCTCATAATTTAAAAGAAGTTGATATTAAAAATAAAGTAGCAACTTTTGAACATTACTGGGATGAAAAAGGAGCTTGGGATCCGGATTTAGAAGAGTATGATTTATTAAGAAGAACAAAACTAGTAGATGTTCCTTATGATTTTTTACATCTTACTCCTCCTATGAAAGCTCCAGATGAGATTGGAAATTCTCCTATAGGTTCAGGAAGAGGTTGGGTACCTGTAAATAAGGAAACTCTGCAACATGTGATTTATGATAATATTTTTTCTTTAGGAGATATTGCCGCAGTTCCTTTAGGAAAGACAGGTGGTAGTGTGAGAAAACAGTATAAGGTAGTAGTAGATAATATAATTTCTGCAATGGAAGGAAAAGAGTTAACAGCTAAGTATGATGGATATACAGTATGTCCTATTATTACAGGAATTGGATCAGTTATGCTAGCAGAGTTTGATTGGAGTATGAAACCAACCCCATCATTCCCTTTAGATCCAACAAAAGAGAGATATATTTGGTGGTTATTAAAAGCGTATATATTGAAGCCTATGACACAATATGGAATGCTATCTGGTAAAGTTTAATAAATAAGGAGAAAAAATGAAAGCAAATAGTATATTTAGGAGTTTACTTATTATAGGTTTATTAATAAGTAGTACCTTTTCAAGTGGTTTAGGAAATTTAACAAAAGCAAGTCCTAAAGTTAAGGAAATGATTAAAGAATTTAACTTAGAGCTTGTTGATTATAATTATGTTAAAGCTAAAATTTCAAAAGGAACAAAAAGTTCTGCAAAGGTTATTTTAATTGATGCAAGGCCAAATAAAAAGTTTAAGATAGGAACTATCCCAACAGCAATTAATATCCCAGATACTAATTATAAAGAGTATATAGGGCAATTAAAGGATGTTTCAAAAGATAAAGAGCTTTTAGTATTTTGTGGTGGTTGGAATTGTATTAAATCTCCTAAAGTAGCGAATATGCTAAAAAAAGAGGGGTATTCAAATGTTAAATTATATCAAGCAGGAGAACCCCAATGGTCTAAAAGAAATTATAAAGAAGTTGATTTAATAGTTGTTCAAGCTGCTCAAAAGAATAATAGTGCTGTTTTAATAGATGCAAGACCTTATAAAAAATATTTGAGTGAAACTATTGCAGGTTCTATTTCAATACCTGATACTCAAGTAGAAAAGTTAAAAGGAAGATTTCCAGTTCATCAAAATGAAAAGATTATTGTATTTTGTGGTGGATATGAGTGCTTGAAGTCACATAATATTGCTAGAAAACTTATTTCAATGGGATACAGAGATGTAAATGTGTTTGCAGGTGGAGTTCCTGTCTGGAAAAAAGCTGGATTATCAACTACAAAAAATGCAGGAACTATAAGTCAAAATAAAGTAAGTTCACAAGTAAGTATAAGTAAGAATGGAGCAAAACTTGGACTTGATGAAGGAAGTATTGATGGAGAATGGTTATATTCATTAATAAAAGAAGATAAGGTACCATCTTTTATTCAAATTGTTGATGTCACTAGTCCTGAAGAGTTTTTAAGTGGACATTTAAAAACAGCTATAAATATACCTGCTGATGCTCTTGATGCCAAAACTTTATATGAAAAACTTCCTAAGGATAAGACTATTGTATTTAATTGTACAGCTGGTGGTAGGTCTATTGAAGCATGGACTAAATTGAAAAATGCTAAGTATGATGTAGAAGAAGTTTTTTATTTTGATGCAAATATAGATTGTAAAGGAACTAATTGTAAAATTGAAGTAAATGAAGCTTTAGGTATTTAATTTAAAGTTTTAATATATAAAAAAAGGGCAAAGAATTTAATCCTTTGCCCTTTTTATATTTTAGCAAATTTATTAATTATGCTGCTAATGCTTCTTTTGCTTTTGCAACTAGTGCTGAAAAAGCTTCTGCATCATTCATAGCAAAGTCTGCTAGGATTTTTCTATCTAACTCAATGTTAGCTAGTTTTAATCCATTCATGAATCTTGAGTAGTTAATATCATTTAATCTACAAGCAGCATTGATTCTTACGATCCAAAGCTTTCTAATATCTCTTTTCTTTTGTCTTCTATCTCTAAAAGCATATACTAAAGAACGTTCTAATTGTTCTTTTGCTTTTCTAAAGTGTTTTCTTCTTCCTGAGAAAAATCCTCTAGCCTGCTTTAAAACTTTTTTGTGTCTTCTTCTTCTTACTATACCAGTTTTTACTCTAGGCATTTTTTTCCTTTCTTTACCATATTTTTTTAATAGGTGTCGATTTTAAAATCGAACTTATCCACATAATATTGTGGAGGGACTAAATAATTAACTTTTTAAGTCAATTATCCTTGACATAACATTTTTTTAACTCTAGCTGCATCTGTTGCTGCTACAGTTTGAGGTCCTCTAAGAGCTCTTTTTCTTTTTTGACTCATTTTAGTTAAGATGTGGCTTCTAAAAGCTGATCCTCTTTTGATAGAACCATTCTTTTTTACTTTAAATCTTTTTAAAGCACCACTGTTTGATTTCATCTTTGGCATCGTACAGTTCCTTTCTAATAAATTTGCATTTTCATATTCAATGAAAAAGTTTGAGATTTTACTTAAATTTAGCTTTAATTATGATTAAATAAATAAAAAGAAACAGAGGGAGTAGAACCTCTGTTTTATAAAAAGTGTTTTTAGTTTACTTTTTGTTTTCAGCTTTTGGGAAAACCATCATATTAACAAATCTTCCTTCTTGCTTTGGTAAAGCATCTCTTGTTCCATACTCTTCAAGCATTGGCCATACTCTTTCAAGAACTTCAGCACCAGCTTCAGGATGAGCCATTTCTCGACCTTTTAAGAATACTCTACATTTTACATGGTAACCTTTTTCTAAAAATTCTATCGCATGTTTAACTTTATAGTTTATATCATTCTCTGCAATTTTTACAGAAAATTTAACTTCTTTTACAACTATAACTTTTTGTTTTTTCTTAGCTTCTTTTTTCTTTTTTTCTTGTTGATATTTGAACTTACCATAGTCCATAATTTTTGCAACAGGTGGTTTTGCATCTGGAGCTATAAGTACTAAATCTAGTCCAAGTTCATCTGCTGTTCCCTGTGCATCTCTTGTTGAAATGATTCCATAATTTGTACCGTCATCCCCCGTACACCTAACTTCTCTCGCAGTAATTTCTTCATTCATTATTGCTTCTGATTTCTTCTCTCTTCTACTCAAATTTTGCTCCCTAGTTTAATTTCGTTTAACATTTTAATAAATTCTTCTTTAGTTAAATTAGACTGCTCTCTTTTTCTTCTATCTCTTAAAGCAATTGTCTCATTTTCAACTTCTTCATCCCCAATTACAACAATCATTGGTACTCTTTGTTTTTCAGCCATTCTAATTCTTTTATTTAATGATTCATTCATATCATAAATTTTAGAATCCATATCCTCTTCTATAAGTTCTCTTTGCAACTGTTTTGCATATGCTACATGTGTTTCTGCTATTGGAACAAAGATTACTTGTGTTGGAGCAATTACAAATGGAAATTCTCCAGCACAGTGTTCTGTTAAGATTCCAATAAATCTTTCAAATGAACCTAATATTGCTCTATGAATCATAACAGGTTGTTCTTTTTCACCTTTATCATTTATATACTCAACATTAAATCTACTAGGTAAATTCATATCCACTTGAACAGTCCCACATTGCCATTTTCTTCCAATTGCATCTAATATCTTTATATCAATCTTTGGTCCATAGAAAGCTCCCCCACCTTCGTCAATACCATATGATAAACCTTCTGAATCAAGGGCATCCATTATACCTTTTGTTGTTTTCTCCCAAAACTCATCATCTCCAATAGCTTTTTTAGGTTTTGTAGAAACTTCCATCTCATATTTAAAATCAAATAATCTCATCAATGAGTCAACAAACTCAAGAACTTCTATAATAACATCTTTTACTTGATTTTGAGTACAGAAAATATGTGCATCATCTTGAGTAAATTCTCTTACTCTAAATAGTCCATGCATTGCACCACTCATTTCATGTCTATGTACAACACCATACTCAAAAAGTTTTTTTGGTAGGTCTTTATATGACACAAGATCATTCTTGAAAATCTGAATGTGACCAACACAGTTCATAGGTTTGATTCCATATTCTTGTTCATCAATAACTGTAAAATACATGTTTTCTTTGTAGTTTTGATAGTGTCCTGAAATTTTCCACATATCAGATTTTAACATTTCTGGACCACGAACAGGCTCATAACCTCTTATTCTATGAGCTTTATATAATAAATGCTCAAGTTTCGATCTTAGTCTTGAACCATTAGGTAGCCATAGTGGAAGTCCAGCTCCTACATCTTCATTGAAAGTAAATAGTTCAAGTTCTGTTCCTAATTTTCTATGATCTCTTTTTTTAGCTTCTTCTAGCATTCTTACATAATCATTTAATTCTTTTTTATCAAAAAAAGCAATACCATAAATTCTTGTAATCATTTCATTTTCTTCATTTCCACCTAAGTATGCACCTGCAACTCTAGTTAGTTTGAAGCTTCTTATCATTCTTGTATTTGGAACATGTGGACCTCTACAAAGGTCTTCAAAATCCCCTTGTTTATATAAGGTTAGGGTATCATCGGTAATATTTGAAAGCACTGCTTGTTTTAACTCATCATTTGCAAATTTTGTTTGAATTTCTTCTCTTGATGCTTCGTACCTTTGAATTGGAAGTTTAGCATTTGCTAACTCTTTCATTTTCTTTTCAATTTTAGGTAAATCTTCATCTGAAATTTTTTCTTCGGTCTTAAAATCATAGTAGAAACCTTCTTTTACTACTGGACCAACAAAAAATTTAGCATCAGGATATAATTCTTTAATTGCTTGTGCCATTAAGTGAGCACATGAGTGTCTTAATATTTCAAGAGATTCAGGAGAGTTATCAGCTTTAATCTCATCTCCACTTAAGTTTAAAGCTTCCGCTGTTTGAAGGTCATAAATTTGCCCTTCCTTTAATATACCAATAGGTTCCAATAAATTCCTTTTTAATCAAAAATTTTTAAAATTCTTATATTTTATCTTAAAAGCTCTTAAATTTAATCTTAACAGTGATTTATTAATAAAAAATTGGTAAAATAGTGTATGATTTTGAACCTATCTAAAATAAAAACAGAAGCTTTACTATTGTTTTGTAGAGATTTAATAGAATCTTATAAAGATAAAGATGAAAAACTTTTTGATTTTGATGAAGAAATAAATGAATATCTTATTAAAATCTCAAATGATATGCATAAAGAGATTCTAAAAGTTACTTCAACAAATGAGTACTATATCAAAAATAATAAACACTTTAGAATAAAAGCTATTCTAGATTCTTATAATTTTATAAATAAAGAAATAGGAATGCATTTAGAAAAAGGAAAAGTATTTAATCCTACAATGCTTTATTTTTCATTGCTTGCAGTTTGGTTTAAAGAGTTGGATAAAGAGAGTCGTTCTAAAGAATATATATATTTTATAATTTATCCTTATGCTAATGTATATGATAAGTTATTACTTAATATAAAAGATGAAAAATTTAAACTTTTGAATATCTCAATGATTGAGCTTGCAGAAAAAGTTATATATAAATTAGACCAATATTCATTTAGATAAAAGAGAAATTCTCTTTTATCTTTTTTTAGAATTTATATCTAATACTAGCTTTTAAATCCTCTGCTGTTTTTACATAAGGCATATTTAAATCAGGGTTACCATCAAATCCAAAGAAACCATTACTTCCATAATAGTCATAATCTATTCTTGTAAATGATAATTCAAAACTTAAAGCATCATTTATTTTTTGATGTCTATAAATCTCCCAAGCTGTACCTCTTGCTGCAATTTTTGAGCCAGCCATTGTATCTTCACCATAAGTCATTGATCTCCAATATTTTGAACCTTTGTTCCATTCAATACCAATTCTAGAAGTATCAGGACTTATTGGACATGGTGCATTTACTCCTAACCAAAAAGAGTGACCTGTTTGTGAATCTGTACTACCTAGCATTGACATATTCTCTTTTGGATGTGTTCTAGACATCGCATAAGAAGCGAAGAAAGTTGTATCATCTAAATAGTCTGAAATTCCATCTCCTATTCCATAAGCTTTAAACATAACAGTAGCTAAATCCATATCTCCAAAATCTTTAAAGTTATTATTAGTATTGTCTCCATCAAACATATCTGCTTGTGTAAATCCAATCATATTCCAAGCTCTTGCATAGTTTGTATGAATTGAGTATTGTCCATCATCATACGGAACAAAAATAAATCCAAACATATCCATATCAGAAGTTTCATTATCATCTTTTACATAATCAGCCCCATCTGCACTGAATCTAGGTGTAGCATTTGTTAATCCTCTTCCTGCACAGAATTTTAACCACATTCCTGGAATGTCTGTAACTTTGTCTAGTGTAAATTTTGAACTGAAACCATCAAACTCTACATTTACTGTATGAGATAGAGGTGAGTTTGGAGTCATATTTTCTCTTAAGTTTATCCCTAATCCATCTGTTGAAGGTCTTCTTCCTACAGAGAAAGTCCAAGGAACTTTAGTATCAAGAAAAGTATCATTCATATATAACCAATATGCTTCTTTTACTTTTAAAGAGTTATCTGTAGCATTTTCATTTGTAACCCAATCAAAGTTTGCATAACCTGGTTGTACATTTGCTTGCGAATGATTTGCAGAGTCTCCATAGGCTTTTAGATATGATAGTTTACCTTTGAAAATAGTATTTTCATTTGGTGAGTATCCCATTCCTAGCCATAATCTATTTGTCATTAAAGAGTTGTTTTTTTTCTTTGTTCCATCTGTGAATTTATATTGTAGATTATCAATTTGTGTTCTAAAATCAATATCCCACTTAATATTATCATTTGAGTCGTGAATCTTAACATCTTTTATAGTTTTTTGATTTCTTGCAACTTTTTTTTCTAGTTTTTTGAATCTAGTATCGTCAACTTTTATTGTCTCACTTTTCATCATATTTTCTAGTGATACTTTATTTTCTTTTGATGTGTTTTGTGTTTGAGTTAGTTTATTCTCTAAAGCTGTAATTTGAGCCTTTAATGCATTTATTTGCTTTAACATCTCTTCATTTGAGATTGCATTAGCAAAACTTGAAGTTGCAAAAGCAGCTACTACAGATAGAGCAATCATGCTTTTTTTCATTTTTTTCCTTTGTTTCAATAAGTGTTAGCCAAAAAATTAGTGTTTTGTAGTTAAAGAGTTTAAGAGTAAAGGGATTTACCCTAAACTCTAGCATTAGATTAGCAAGATGGAACATTCCCTGAATCATTTGCATAATCATAAGAGAAATCATATAAATGAGGTACCCAAGAATCTTTTATATCAGACTCTTTTACATCTGGACAAATTGTCATCATTTCTTTTTTGAAATTACCTGCTTCATTAATCTCTTCCCATTCTGCTTGAGAATGTTTTGCAGCAAATTTTGCTCCATTAAAACCACACTTAGCCTTAAATTTTTTAATAAAAATTTTTTGACCTTTTCTTGCATCAGCTGAAGCTGTTGTTGAAACTGCACCTAAAAGTAGTGCTACTGCCATTGTTAACTTTAATAATTTAGTCATATTTCATCTCCTAATAAATATTGTGGTATCATTATATCTAATATACATAAAAACAATACTTACACAAATATAAGAAAAAGTGATTAATCGTGAAATATTTTTTATTAAAAGAAATTGTAAACTATTTAAAAGAAAAAGTCCAAATTATTAAGAGAATTAAGAGGATTGACAATAATACAATTATAATAGAGTTTAATGATAAAAATACTATATATTTTGATTTAACAAAAGGTAGAAGCTTTATTTATAAGAAGAATAGTCCTGCCAATACAAAAAAAGATTTTAATGCTCCTTTTGATGTTGTATTACAGAAAAGGTTTATTAATTCAAAAATTGAAAATATAGAGATATATAATGAAGATAAAGTAATAAATATAAGAGTAAACTCTTCTTCTTCCTACAAAAAGCTTACTACCATTTTACAATTAGAATTTACAGGTAAGCATACTAATATTATAATTTTAGATGAAAATAGAGTTATTTTAGAAGCTTTAAGACACATTGATGAATTTTCTTCAAGCAGAGTTGTTAAAGTAGGTATTAAATTAGATGAAATACCTAAACAAAACTTTACTCCAAAACTAGAAAAAGTTGAAGATATAGAAAACTATTTATATAAAATATATGAAGAAATAGAATATACTAATTTAGAAAATCATAAGAAACAAAAAATCACCCAAGTAAATAAAAAGCTTAAAAAATTAGAAAAAACTTTAACTACTCTTCCTAAAAAAGAAAATTTAGAAAAAGAATCCAATGAACTTTATGAAAAGGCAAACCTTATTCTTAATAACTTGCATCTTATTAAACCTTATCAAGAAGTGTTAGAAACTTATGATTATAATGGAAATAAAGTACAGATTGATTTAGATACAAGATATTCAGCTTCTACCTTTTCCAATACTTTATTTAAAAGAGCAAAGAGAAGTAAGCAAAAAGCTTTAAATATAAAAATAGAAAAATCAAATTTAGAAGAAAAAGTTGATTTTTTAAAAAGATTAATAAATAATATTAAAAAGTGTAAAACTATAGATGAAATAGAATTTTTTCTTCCAAAAAAACAAAAGAATCAGATAAAAACAAAAAAGAGTCAAAATTATGAAAGCTTTTTTTATAATGGATATAAAATATTATTAGGAACAAATGAAAGAGAAAATATCTATTTACTGGAAAATTCAAAAGCAAATGACTTTTGGTTTCATCTAAAAGATGCACCTTCTTCCCATGTAATTGTTCAAAATAGTAAAAAAAGTCTGCCAGAGGATGTTATAGAAAAAGCAGCAAAGATTTGTGCTCAGTTTTCAACAGATTTCCAAGGAAATTATTTTGTAGATTATACTCAAAGAAGAAATGTAAAAATCCAGCATGGAGCAAATGTTTTATACAATCCATATAAAACAATTTCTATAAAAATATAAAATTGAGACACTTCTGAGACATTTTTATTGTAAAATATTAAAAACTAAAAAGGAAGAAATATGAAAAAAACTGCTTTAATTACGGGAGTATTATTAGTGTTTGTTTTAATGTTATCAGGATGTAGAACAACAACTGTATACAATATTGATAACTCTAATTATTTAAGTGATAAAAAACTTACTACTAGTAAAGTAGAAAGAGCAATTATAAAAGGTTCAATGAAAAGAGGGTGGGTTACAAAGAAAATTAAAACAGGTTTAATTGAAGCAAAAAATAATGTAAGAGGAAAACATTTAGTTATTGTAAATATAAATTATAATAGTAAAGGATATAAAATTTCATATAAAGATAGTAGAAATATGAAATATGATGCAGGTTCTAATACTATTCATAAAAATTATAATAAATGGGTTTCTAATTTAGAAAATGATATCAATTATGAGTTATTCCAATTAGGTGCAAAATAATAATGAAAAAAACAGTTTTAGTTACAGGAATATTATTAGTATTTATATTAATCTTATCAGGTTGTAAAACAGCAGCAATTCATAATATTGATAATACAGATTATATAAATGACAAAAAAGTTAATACAAAAAAAGTTGAAAATGCAATAGTAAAAGCTGCAATGAAAAGAGGATGGGGTACTAAAAAAATTAAAACAGGTTTAATTGAAGCAAAAAATAATGTAAGAGGAAAACATTTAGTTATTGTAAATATAAATTATAATAGTAAGGGATATAAAATTTCATATAAAGATAGTAGAAATATGAAATATGATGCAGGTTCTAATACTATTCACAAAAATTACAATAAATGGATAGGTAATTTAGAAAAAGATATTAACTATGAGTTATTCCAAATAGGAGATGTTGGTCCTACTTCAAGAGAAGTGCTTAACATAAAACCTAAAAAGAAAGAAGAAAATGAAAATTACTCTAAATCAAATAGTTCAGAAATAAATGGAAAAATAATATATTTAAAAAGAATGACCCCTTTCTCTACAAATAGCAGAGTTGCCACAAATATAAAAACTGAGTGTACTATCAATGAACAACTTGCTAGTTTTATTAAACAATATGCTTTAGAACAAGGTTTAAAAGTAGAATATAAAGACAATCCTTCTTCAAAGGATTTATTTTTAGATGTAAAAATTACTGAAGCAGTAAGTCAAGGAGGAGCATTTAGAGGACATAGCAAATTCGTAATTATTGAGGGAAAATTAGTAAAAGGGAATAAAAAGTATGGTTCTTTTAAAGCAGCAAGAGTTTCAGGTGGAGGTTTTTGGGGTGCTTATAAAAGTTCTTGTTCAGTATTAGGAAGAACTGTGAAAGCTTTAGGAAATGATGTTTCAATTTGGCTATATAGTCCAATAGATAATGCAAGATTAGGTGATACAGATTTACTTAGATAATTATCAAGAATATAGAGGAACTTTTTTAGTTTCGCTATATTTATCTAATTGAATTATTTATTAAATAATTCTTTGATATAATATAATATTATATATAGTAGGTTTTATTTTGAATATTAAAAAAGTATTAGTTATATCATACTCTCAGACTGGACAATTAACACAATTAACAGACTCAGTTTTAGCCCCTTTAGAGGCAGATACAAATGTAGAAGTGGTTTATAAAAAAATTGAACCATTAAAACCATATCCTTTTCCATGGGATTTTATGACTTTTATGGATTGTTTTCCAGAATCAATATATTTAGACCCTCCAGAAATTAAAGAGATAGAAGATGATGACAATGATTATGATTTGGTGATTTTACCTTATCAAGTATGGTTCTTATCTCCATCTTTACCAATAACAGCTTTTTTAAAAAGTGATTATGCAAAAAGAAAGTTAAAAGGTAAGCCAGTTATTACTTTAATTGGTTGTAGAAATATGTGGGTTATGGCACAAGAAAAATTAAAACAAATGCTTAGTGATGTTGAAGCAAAACTTATAGATAATATAGTTTTAATTGACCAAGGAAACTCTTTTGCAACTTTTGTTACAACTCCAAGATGGATGTTAACAGGGAAAAGAGACTCCTTATGGGGAATTTTTCCAGAGGCTGGTATTTCAAAACAAGATATAAAAGAAGCTTCAAGATTTGGTAAAGCAATAAGTCATGCTTTAGCAAATGATGAAGAGAAAAAACAAGAATCTATTTGCCATGGATTAAATGCAGTTATAATAGATGAAAAACTAATAAAAAGTGAACAAATAGCAACTAAAAGTTTTATGATTTGGGGAAAACTTATTAGAAAAGTTGGAAAACAAGGGGACCCTAAAAGAAAGCCTATAGTAATGCTTTATGTGTTTTTTTTACTTTTAATTATTTTAACAATTGTTCCAATTAATATGTTGGTTCAAACAATAATTAGAAAAGTTAATAAAGAGAAAATTTTAAAACAAAAAGAAGTATTTGAAGCACCCTCTGGAAGTGCAAAAGATAGAATGAAGGATTTTTTATAAAATGAACAGTGTTTATATAAACAATATACAAAAATTTATGCCAAATAAACCAGTATTAAATGATGAAATGGAAGAATATTTAGGTTATATAGGTGGAAAGAAATCAAAAGCTAAAAAAATAGTACTTAGAAGTAATGGAATAAAAAGAAGATTTTATGTACTAGAAAAAAATAGTTTAAAACCTCTTTTTACAAATGCACAAATTACTGCTAATGCTATAAAAAAATTAGAAAATGATGATTTTAACTTAGAAAAGTTAGAAGCTTTATCTTGTGGAACAACTTCGGCTGATCAATTAATGCCTGGACATACTCTTATGGTACAAGGGGAGTTAGGAATAAATGAAATCGAGACTTTAAGTGCTTCAGGTATTTGTTTAAGTGGAATAAATGCCTTAAAATACATCTATTATGGAATAAAAGCAGGTGAACTAACAAATGGTATTTCAACTGGTTCAGAAACTTCATCAATGATATTAAATTCAAATAATTTTAAAGAAGAATCTAATTATAAAGAGTTAGAAAAAAATCCAGGAATTGAGTTTGAAAAAGATTTTTTAAGATGGATGTTATCTGATGGTGCTGGAGCAATGCTTTTAGAAAACAAACCAAATGAAAAAGGTCTGTCATTAGAAGTAAAATGGATTGATATTTTATCTTATGCAGGTGAAATGCCAACTTGTATGTATAGTGGTTGTGAATTTGATGAAAATCACAATATCACACCGTGGAGAGCTTTAGAACAGCAAGAAGTTATGAGTAAATCTCTTTTATCAATAAAACAAAACGTAAAACTTTTAAATGAAAATATTATTGAATATACTGTAACAAAACCTATTCAAAAGATATTAGAAAAAAGAGATTTAAAAGAAGAAGATATTGCTTACTTTGTTCCCCATTATTCCTCAACTTTTTTTAGAGAAAAAGTATATGAAGGAATGAAAAAAGGTGGTTTAGAAATTCCTTTTGAAAAATGGTTTACAAATCTTACAGAGTTTGGAAATACAGGTTCTGCATCAATTTATATTATGCTTGAAGAGTTGTTTAACTCAAATAAATTAAAAAAAGGTCAGAAACTTCTTTGTTATATTCCTGAAAGTGGAAGATTCTCAACGGCCTTTATGTATTTAGAAGTTGTTTAATGCAAAAGATAGAAGTTCCAAAAGAGGAGAATAAGATATTAGAAGGACATCAAAAAGTGATGTATTCTACAGATGAGAAGGGTGATTTTCAAAGAATTAATTATGGAAGTTCTGTTGAGGAATTTGCTACACAAGTTGCAGTAGAAGAGTATGAAGTTTTAAAAGTAGAGAGCTTAGAGAATATAAAAAAAGGTCTTAGTTCTCCTATTGAATACTTTATGTTTGAAAATAGAATGGATTTACCAACACTAGCAAGTGTTGTAGAAATGTTTCAATTTAGAGTGAAAAGACATCTAAAAATGAAACATTTCAAAAAACTAAATGATAAGATTTTATCAAAATATGCCCAAGCGTTTAATATCAAAATAGAAGAGTTAAAGGATTTTAAAGTATGAGTGAAAAGTTTGAACATTTACAATTTGCACACTGTGAAAGTGGAGTTGTTTCGACTTTATTAACTCATTATGGGTTAAAGCTTAGTGAGCCAATGGTTTTTGGTCTTACTAGCTCTTTATCTTTTGTATTTCTTCCAATAATAAAACTTAATAATATGCCTTTAATAGCATATAGAGAACTTCCAAAAAATATAATTAACAAGGTATCAAAAGTTTTAGGTGTAGAGATTGTAAAAAAAACATATAAAAGTGAAGATGATGCAAATAGTGATTTGACTAAATTTGTGGAAGACAATCAATTAGTTGGTCTTCAAACATCAGTTTTTTATCTTCCATATTTTCCAAAGGATATGAGATTCCACTTTAATGCTCATAATCTATTAGTTTATGGAAAAGAGGGAAAAGATTATAAAATATCTGACCCTGTTTTTGAAGAAGCTGTTTTATGTGATGAACAAGAGCTTACAAGAGCAAGATTTGCAAAGGGAGTATTTGCACCAAAAGGTTTTATGTATTATCCTAAAAATATTCCAAATAATCTTGATTTTGAATCGATTGTTAAAAAAGCAATAAAGAAAAATGCTAAATCAATGTTAACTCCTTTTCCTTATGCAGGAGTAAAAGGAATGAGAACATTAGCAAAGAAAATCTCAAAACTAAATCCTACTTCTGACCCTAGATATTTAAAAAACTATTTGACTCATATTGTTAGAATGCAAGAAGAAATAGGAACTGGAGGCGGAGGCTTTAGGTTCTTATATGCGGCATTTTTAAAAGAAGTAAAAAAGTATGATTTAGATAATGAGTTATTAGAGGAAGCATCTTCTTTACTTGTAAAATCAGGAAATACTTTAAGAGAGTTTGCTTTACTTTGTGTAGAGTCTAGTAAAAAAATTGATAAATTTGATCCAAATAAAATTGCTGAAAAATTAGTAGAAGCTTCAACTTATGAAGAAAAGGCTTTCAAACTATTAAAGAAAGTACAATAGAACTTAAATTTTAAGTTCTATTGTTATGAAGTTATTATTAACATCTTTTGCAATATAAAGGTGTTCACCTTTATACTCAAGTAATTCTAAAACTCTTAACGCTCCTTCACATCCAAAGAAATCCTTTTGGTCAATAACTTTTTTACTATCAAACTTAGAAGTAATAGTTTCATCATTTTGTGCAAACTGATTAAAAGATATTTTCGTATAAGAGTCTTTAATACTGTCTATTAACTCTTTACTTGAACTAAACTCTTGGATGTTTGTAATTTTTCCCAAAGAGTTAGACTTATCATTGTTTAAATATAACCAACAACTTCCATCTTTTGAAGCTTGATTATTTGCAAAACTTACATACTTTTCATAATCTTTTACTTCATCTAAGGATTCATCAACTGCTCCAATTAAGATATCTGATATCTCATCTATTTCAAGTTCAAACTGTGCAAGTTGTAAGGATTTTTCAAATGACAAGTATTGAGAAGTTAAAAGCATGTTTTTACCCTTTGCATTTAAAGCTTGGGAAACATAAAAGCTAACATTGTTGCTATTTACATTTAAAAAATCAAAAGGCATTACAATATTGTTTTCTTCATTTATTGTTTGCATTAGTTTATAAACATCATTAATAGGCCCATATTCACTTGCAATATAAATCCCAAGGTTTTGTCCAAGGTTAATATCTTTTGTAGCTCTTAGCGCTCCTAGGACTGCTAAGATATTAAACTTACTTGATCTTCTAAGATTTATCTTTGAAATCTCTTTTAGCTCTTTTCTATACTCTTTAACACTTGTGTTTGAATTGATAAGTTTATAAGTAGAGTGAATATACATATCAATCCTTGTTGCTTAAAATAATTGAACTATTATTTCCACCAAAGGCAACATAGTTTAATAAAATAGTTTGTTTATTTTCACAAGTTTTATTTTCTAAAATTGGAGTAAAGGCTAAGTTTTCAATTGGCTCTTCAAAGCCAAAAGTTGCAGGAAGAAAACTATTTTTAATAGCTTCAATCATTAAGACAATTTCATTTGTACCACAAGCACCTAAAGTATGTCCTAAAATAGGTTTTAAAGCAGTAACTTGCGTGCTTTCTTTATAAGTATCAAATAGTTGTGCTAAAGCTTTTGCTTCAGAAGAGTTATTATTTTCACTTCCTGTAGCATGAGCTTTTATACAATCTAAATCTTTTACTTGTAAGTTTGCAGCATTTAAAGCACTATTCATAGCTTCAAAAATAGGAGTTCCTGTAGGATCACTTGTAGTTTCAGAGTAATTATCACAAATATTTGAAGAAGAGATATATTTAAAATTATCTTCTTCTTTTTTTTCATTTTCTAAAATAACAGCTGAACAACCTTCTCCTAAGATAATACCATCACTATTTTTATCAAAAGGTCTATATATTTTTGATTGAGAAAGAAGCATTAAAGAAGAAAAACCACCAAACGTAGATTTATTAAAAAGCTCAAAGCCAATAACTATAGCTTTTTTTATTTTTTTTCTTTCAATCATTTTAGCTGCATATGCTAATGCATTTACACTTGAAGTACAAGCTGTTGAAAAAAGAGTTGCTTTATGTTTTGAATTTAATATTTTTTCTATATATTGACCAATTGCACCATAGCCAATACTTTTGAATTCTAGGTCACTAGCATCTTTGTCAAAGTTTTCTTTAAATTCTTCATTTGTTCCCATTTCCATTGATGTGGAACCAAAAAAAATATGTAAATCTTCTTGCTCTTCTTTTGAAATTTTTGCCTCTTTTAATGCATCAGAAATTATTTTTTCAAGGATTTTATGAAATCTTTTATTTTGGGAATAATTATAATTATATATTTTATAGAAAGTTTTTTCTTTTAAAATCTCTTTTAAATTTTCTTGATATCTTTTAGGGGAGATGTTTTTTAAATTGGAAATAATATCTTGTTTATTATCTGCAATATTGCAAACTAATGAGCTACCTGTAATATATGCGTTCAATGTTATTCCGGTTGTATATGGTCTGCTAAAGTATTTATTGACGCCATAATTTTTCTAAGTTTTTTACTATCATTTGCATCAACTCCATATTTTTTATGTAAAGCCATAGATATTTGTAAGGCATCCATTGAGTCAAGTTCTAATTCTGTGTCTGAACCAAATAGTACTTCATTATCACTTATATCTTCTGGCTCAATATCTTTATCGCACTCTTCAATAATTAATTCTTTTAATTCTAGTTTTAACTTCTCATCTTTAGAACCTATCAATTTATCTCCTCTTTTTTAGTAAAATATATGCTAATAGTAAACAGATTATAGCAAAAGTTATCATGTTATAAACATAAGTAGAAATGTCATTAAAACTTCCACCTCTAACAAATACTTCTAAGAAGCTCTCTAATCCCCAAGACATTGGAGAGTATTCTGAAAAGTCTTGCATAAATTTTGGCATTACAAATTTTGGAACCATGATTCCACCAATTGCTGCTAGAATAATATTTGAAACACCACCGATAGTTGTTGCTTCTTCTGTTGTTTTAGCTATGTTTGCAATTAAAAGTGCAAAAGAGATAGAAGCAAAACTAACAGCAGATGAAACTAAGAAAATCAAAGGAATACTTCCTTGTATAACTAGGGAATCTCCACCTAGTAGTGGAACAATGTACATACCAACAAGTATCATAAATACTACTTGTACTTGATTTATAAAATAGTATGGAACAATTTTTCCTAATAAAATAGGAAAGAGTGAAACATTTATACTTCTAATTCTATCAATTGTTCCAAAGGCTTTTTCGTTTATAAAAGTATTTGATATAGGAATTAATATAAAAAACATAGAGAAGACAAGCCATGCAGGAACACTTTGCTGCACTGATGTTGGTTTTACTTCAAAGCCATCTTTTTTATAGATATATGAGTTTTGTATTTTAGACTCAAAATCAAGTACATTTTTTGTATCTATTTTTTGAGCAAGCATTAAATCTTCTAAGATAAGTTTTGTACTTGCACTTGAAATAACTTTTTTAAGAATCTCTATTTTTTGTAAAGAGCTATCTGGTTTAGTATAAATAGATACTTTAAAGTTTTTATCATTTAGTTTTATTCTTTCAATATAGTTTCTTTGAATATCTATTATAAAATCATAGTTTTCTTTATATAGAATCTCTTTATTATCTTTTACTTTTAGAAAGTTAGCATCGAAGAAGTTGTTTTCATTGATACTTTCAATCATCGTTTTGATGGACTTGTTGTTTTTAGAGCTTGTAATAGCAACTTTTAAAGGTGTATCTACACTATTTGAATAACTATTTTTTAAAGCCAATGACATAATTAAAATAAAAATAACAGGCATTACAAATAATACTAATAAAGCATGTAAATCTCTAAAGATAAGTGTAAACTCTTTTTTTAGTAAATATTTAAACATTAGTCTCTTAAATCCTGTTTTGTTAAATTTAAAAACATATCTTCAAGATTTTTATATCCAAAATCAATATTTTCTATTCTTTTATTCTCTTTTTCTAATTTTGCAATCATCTTAGTAAAGTTATCAAAACCATCTTTTGTATCAACTTCTATAACTTCATCTAAAAGTTTTATTTTTATAATTGAATTCTTATGTAGCAAATTCTCTTTTTTCTCTTGTAAAATGATTTTTGACTTATCTAAAATAGCTATTTCATCACATAAAAATTCTACTTCTTCCATATAGTGGGAAGTATAAATAATAGTAGTTTTCTCTTTTTCATTGATTTTTTTAATAACATTTAAAATATATTTTCTTGATTGTGGATCAATTCCAACTGTTGGCTCATCTAGGTATAAAATTTTTGGACTATTTAATAAACCAATAGCAATATTCAATCTTCTTTTTAAGCCACCTGAAAAAGTGTGGGCTTGTTTATTTATATATTTTTCTAAAGAAGTTACTTCAATACAGTATTCAATTCTTTTTTTTAGGGCTTCTTTTCTTAGTCCATAAAGACTTCCAAAAAACTCTAAGTTTTCAAAGGCAGTTAGTTTTGGATAAAATGCATAAGTTTGAGGAACAATACTACAAATAGATTTTATTTTGTTTTCTTCTTTATCTAAATCCATATTATCAATTAAAGCTGTTCCTGAATCCTTTGGAACTAAAAAGTTTAATATAGATACTAAAGTGGTTTTTCCTGCTCCATTTGGACCTAATAAACCAAATAAAGAGCCTTGCTTTATTTCTAAATTTAGATTATCTAAAACAAGATTTCCCTTATAGGATTTACATAGATTTTTTATAACTATTGACATTAAATATCTTTTCCCCGTATTTTGCGAAGTATAGCAAACTATTAGTTTATTTTCAACTTTTTACCAACACTTGAAATTGGTATTTTGTCCACATGCTTTAGTGTCAGTGAAAACTTTAGATTAGAAAGTTTACTTTGTAAAATCTTTTTTATCTCTCTTCCTGTGAACTCTTTAGTACTTTCTAGTGTAATATCTAAAACTTCACCCCTTAAAGAATTATTATCAGAACTTACAAAAACTAAGGCTTTGTTTATCTCTTTTTCCTCTTCTAAAATATTTTCTATTTGAATAGTAGAGTATCTTTTCCCTGCAATTTTCAAAATCTGTGAGCTTCTACCTACAAGTTTAAACTTCTCATTCTCTTTTTCAATATAATCAAAAGTTTGCATAACTCCATTTATATCTTTAAAACTATTTTCATAAATAGTTGTTGAAACAAAAGGTGAAATGACTTTTAATTCATTTTGCTCATTTGTTTGAATTTCAACTTTAGGCATAGCAGTCCATAAAATTTCATCATTTAGTTTATAAGCAATTCCACCTGTTTCAGTTGAACCAAAAATTTGCATAACATCTGTATTAAACTTTTCACTAAACTCTTTTGCATTTTGTGAATCAAGTGGTCCTGTTGAACTAACAAAGGTAGCTTTTGATAAATCTTTTTCTTGTGAGATTTTATTTAAAGCTTTTATATAAAGTGGAGTAGTTACAACTAAACTATTATCATCAATTAAATTTAGTAAATCATTTGGTAAAAAGTGTTCTTTTAAAATAATATCAATATCATTTAAAAGTGGATATAAAAGACCAAATAACATTCCATAAATATGGATAAATGGCACAGTTAGAATGACTTTTTTTATCTCTCTTTTCTCAAATAGTTTTGTTAAAACTTCAACTTCTTCTTCAAGATGTTTTTTTGTTTTTAAAGCACCTACTGGATTTCCAGTACTTCCACTTGTAAAAAACATCATTGAAAAATCTTTTTCATCAAAAATAGTATTTATCTTTTCATTGTGTAAAAACTCTTTAATATTTAGTTCATCAAGTTTTTCTTTTAACATCTGGTTTGTTTCATCAAATAAAATGATTTTTGAGTCATTGAAATATGCTTTGATAATATTTAAGGCATTTTGTTCTTTGGATTTTGAATTAATGTACCCTAAATGATTTTGTAAAGAACTATTTGAAAAATCTTTTTTATTTATATTGTGAGTTGTAATAGTTCCATTATCGTTATAAACTTCAATCTTCATTTGGTGACCTTTTTAAAAATATTAGTAAAAATACAATAGCTAAAACTCCAATTGTTGCAACTATTCCAATAGAGTAAAGTGAATTTATTTTGCTAAATATTAGTACTCCAAATCCTGCAAATGTACTAAGAAGGGAGTAAAGTATAGCTTTTTTTGTATTTATATCTAAGCTTTTAGAACTGTAAATAGCATAATCAATACTAATTGCTAAAATAATAAACATCATAAAAATATGTAAGATGTTAAATGCTACAAAGTTAGAGTATAAAAGAATTAAAGATAAAGGGAATAGTAAAAAAGTAAGTGCAAAAACAAATTTCTTTTTTGTAATAAATAAAAGCATTAAAATGATTAAAACTAAAGCGATAATTCCAAGTACTAAAATTTTTTGTTCTACTTTTTGTAGGGAATTTTCAAATAGAAACTTAATGCTAAGGGGTTTTACAAATTCTAGGATTTTAATTTTTTCATAATCTTTGATATCAAGGGCTAAAAATACATAGTTTTTTTCTTTGTATTTAAAGTAGTTTATTTTTATCTCTTTTAGTTTTTTAAAACTATAGTTTGGAAGCTCTTTTTCTGTATAAGCCTCTTTAAAATACTCTTTTTTAAATCCTAAATTAGAAGCTTGAAGTTCTAACTCTTTTTTTAATTCTTTAATTTTTTCACTAGTTAAAAGCTCTTTTGTCTTTTCATATTTCTTTTTTGTAATGATTAAATCAAGTGAAGAGTCTAAAGAAGGAATAGTTTGTTTGATTTTTTGATATTTTTTCATTAAATCTTTTATTGAAGTAGTTTCAATCAATAGGGCAACTTTGTTTTCTTGTTCTAACTTTTTTTGAAAGAAAAAGTTTAACTTATCAAGTTTTTCATTTTGATAATCAAGGTTCCGTAAGTTTGTATCAAAAGAGATATTAGTTAGTGAAAAGGCAATAGCTGTAAAAGAGAATAGAAGAATATAAAATCTATCAATCTTAACTTTAATATTATTTGTTTTTTTGTTTTGTTTTAATGTAAAACCAATCTTTGGATATAAAAAACTAAAATGAAGATATGAAGTAGTAAGAGATATAATTGTAAAAATAGCTATTTGCGTAATCAAAGAAAAAGAGATAAAACTAATAGCAATAAAAGCAATAATAGTTGTTAAAAAGCCAAAAAACACTTCTTTGTTAAACTCTTTCTTTTTCACATAGTGACCATGCATATAGTGGTGAAACATATAATCAATTGCAACTGTACTAATTGATAAACCAAATACTAATACAAAGATAGAAACCTCACTAAAAATAGTAGTAACAACAAGGGTAGAGATAATAGCTGAGGTAGCAAGTGTTGTTAGAGTATTTAAAAGTAAAGGAATATTTCTTAGAATAAAAATATATAGTGTTAGTAAAATCAAAAAAGCAAATATTATGATTTTGTTTACATCATCTTTTATAGCTTGGGAGTTTTCCACAAAATAGAAAATTGTACTAAAGGTTTTGATTTTTTTATATTTATTTTCTATTGTTTTTATTTTTGAATAAACTTCTTTATATTTAGCAAGACTATTTATTGTTTTATCAAAGGTATAAACTCTTATATTTTTGTTTATCTTTCCATGTCTTGTTTTTTCAAAAAGATTTAAAGGGTCTTGCTTATTTATTAAAACTGGGAAAAAAGAGTTTAGCAAAGAGTTTTGTATCTTTAATAATTCTTCTTTTATCTCTATACTTTCCAATCTTTTTTCATCTAAATTTTTTAAAAAAAGTTGATACTTTTCTTGATACTCTAATAAAGCTTTTTTATCTACAGTATTTTCTTTGTGTAAACCTTTTATATCTAAAAGCTCTTTCTCTATGTTTTTGATTTCTAGTTTAGAAAGTTTTTCAAAAGATACAAAAAGAGTTTTTGAGTCAGAGTACTTTGTGTAGGCTTGTAGGATTTGTTTATTTTGTGAATCTGGTAAAATTGATAAAATACTATTTGAAATATTTGTATAGCTATTTGATAAAAAAAGAGCTAATAGAACAATAGAAAAGATAAAGAAATTTGATAGTTTAATCAATTTGCTCAATGCTTATCCTATCATTGTTTAACATATTTATATGAAGATATTCTAATTTTTTATTCTTTTTATAGTTAATACTTTTTATATAGTTTGCAACAATACTTTTAGGTTTTAGAAATACTTCATCATTTTTTTGTTCTATTTCAAAGTATAGTTCTAAGTTTGAGATATCATCTAAATAAATAGCTTCAAGTAGAGTATAATATATCTTTTTAGGCATATCTCTATTTAAATCAATCTCTACAGTTTCATCTTTTTTCTTTATAAAAAGAGTATCTTCTTGAAATAGCAAAACTTCATCACTATTTTCATATGAAGTTTCAATAGAGTCTTCTTTAAAGTTTATATAACCAGTTTTTTTAGTACTTGTATCTAAAGCATCTATATATTTAGATTCTTCAAAATGAATAGTTTGTGCAAATATATTTATAGCAAAAAGAGTAAGAAATAGTGCTTTAATCATTTGAATCCTTTAAAAAAATAAATTTTCTATGTAAAAACTGTAATACTCCTGCAAAAATAAAAATAAAGTACCAGCCAATAGAACTATAATAAATCCAATAATCCATATTTGTATTAAAAAGAATAACAAGATGAATTATAGCATTTATTAAAGAAGTAAAAAACCAAAAAAGAGTTGACTTATGAATATACTCTTCTTCTTTTTTACTAAACTCTTTTTTAGAAAATTTTTTAGCAAAAAATAGAATAATAGACTTTTTATTAATATATGAAATAAACATTATTGCTGTAATAAAACTTGAAATTAAAAAGGGTATAGTTTTTAAAAGTAAGAACTCTTTTAAGAAAAAAGCCAAAATAGAGATACAAATATATAAAAGAGGATATAAATACTCTTTATAGCCTCTTTTAAAAACTATTATGAACCAAAGAGTACTTAAACAAAATATTACAAAACTTACTTTTGTAATATCAAAATATTTAAGTGATATAAATACTATTGGTGCATAAAGCAGTGAGATAATTAGGTTCATTCTTACCTAACCATTGCTCCACTGATATTTAAAACTTCACCACTTACATAAGTAGCATCATTTCCTATAAAGTAAGCACATTTTGCTACTTCTTCTGGCTTTCCAAATCTATTTAAAGGAATAGCTTTTTTTAATTCTTTACTATTTGGAATGTTCTCTATCATCTCTGATTCTATGATACCTGGAGCTATTGCATTTACTCTAATATTATATCTTCCAAGCTCAATTGCTAAAGTTTTTGTGAAAGCTATTACTCCACCTTTAGAAGCTGAGTAATTGGCTTGCCCAGCATTTCCAGAGATACCAGAAACAGAAGCTACATTTACGATACTTCCTTTTTTGTTCATCATCATATTTCTAGAGATAGTTTTTGTAACATGATACATCCCTGAAAGGTTAGTATTTATTACATCTTCCCATTGCTCATCTTCCATAAAGAAAAATAGATTGTCTTTGATAATTCCAGCATTATTTACTAAAACATCAACAGAAATATTTTCTAAAGTAGCTTTAATATCCTCTTTGTCTTGCATATTAAAAGTGATTAACTCTCCAAGTTCTATTGAGTCTAAAATAGCTTGGGCTTTCTCTTTGTTACTATTATAATGAACATATACAAAGTAACCATTATTTGCATACTCTTTTACGATAGCTTCACCAATAGAACCTGTTGCTCCTGTTACTAATACTTTTTTTATTCCCACAATAAACTCTTTATATAAATTTAGCTTCTTTTATTAATTTATTGATATTTTTTATATCAATATCCATTCTTCTATCTTCAAGTAAAGGCTCTACAATCTCTCTTGTTGCATCATAGATTTTTCTTAGGTGAGCAGATACTTGTTCCTTCCCTCTAATATCAACTGCTTGTGCCATACCAATAAAGGCAATAGAAAGCATATTGTGAAGTTCTGGCATCATTTTTGCAAAGTCATTTGCTGCAGTTGTACCCATAGATACTTTATCTTGGTTTAGTGATTCCGTTGGTCTTGAGTGAATAGAAGCTGCAGTTGTATTTTTAATAACATCGGCACTTAATGAACTAAGACTAATTTGCATAGCTTTAAATCCATGGAAAAATGGCTCTTTTGAAAGTTTTAAGTTTTCACCTAATCCTCTATTAAATTTGTGATCAACAAGTAAGGCAAACTCTTTATCAAGTAAGTCAGCTAAGTTTGCAGCACAAATTTTTAGTGTATCCATAGCGTGAGCTACATATCCACCATAGAAGTTTCCAGAAGTATAAATCTTTTGATTTTCTCCATCAATTAATGGATTGTCATTTACTGAATTGATTTCAGTCTCAACCCATTTTTTAGAAATATCAAGATTATCTCTAATTACACCAAGAACTTGTGGAGCACATCTCATAGAGTAAGTATCTTGAATATTTAAATTATTATCTGCAAAGAATTTATCATATCTATCATCTCTTCCATGAGTTAACTTTGAACCAGAAATCTTGTTTTTAATATTTTTTGCAGATGCAATTTGTCCATCAAATGGTTTTGAATCATGAACAAAATCAGCAACAGGAGTATCATCTCCTAATAAAACCTCAAACATACCAGCAACATATGATTCCATAGAGTCTAAAATAATTTCAAACTCTTCAATCGCTTTTAAAGCAATAGCACTCATGATAGTTGTTCCATTCATAATTGCTAAGGCTTCTTTAGGTTCAAAAGAGTACGGTTCTATATTAAGTTCATTATAAACTTCAATAGCAGGTTTAATTTCACCTTTATAGTAAACTTCTCTCTCTCCTGCAATAACTGCTGCAATATATGATAGTGGAGTTAAGTCACCACTTGCTCCAACTGAACCTTGACTTGGAATAACTGGAATAATATCTTTTTCAATTAACATTTCAAGTCTATGTAAGAGGTTCATAGAAACCCCAGATCTTGCTTTACTTAATGAGATAGTTCTGCAAATAACTGCATATTTACATACTTCGTAAGATAGGTTTTTACCTATTCCACAACCGTGAAATCTAAATAGATTTGTTTGAAGTTTTGCAGCATCATCATAATCTACATAGTTTTTACCACTATCTCCATATCCAGTTGTAATTCCATAAATAGGTTTACCTTGCTTGATTGTATCCATCATAAAATCATGAGTATGGTTAATAAAAGTTATAAACTTTTCATCATTTGAGATCTCAACGCTAGATGCATTCACAATCTCTTTAAGACTAATATGTCTCTTGTCAATTATTAATTTCATTTGTCCTCCCAGAAATCGTAAAAATTGAACCATTGTAAAGGGTGTTCTTTTAAAGTTTTCTCTAATAGTTTTACATACCTTTGCATAGCCTCTTCTACAGCTTCATTTTCCTTTTTATTGGTATTTATATTAATTCTTTCAAATATCATTTCGTAAGTTTTTTTCTTTTTTAAAACAACAAAAAGTGCAATAATAGGTTTTTTTGTTTTATATGCAATAAGAAATGGATTTTTATTAAAGTTTGCATCTTTTTTAAAGAAAGAGATTTTGTGTAGGTGTTTTTTGTTTATAGCTCTATCACCCATTAAAGCAACAGCTTCATTATTTAGTAAAGCATTTCCAATTGAAATTGATGTAGCAATATCACCCTTTGACAGGTCGATGATGTTTACATTTTTATCATTTTTTTTATCTATAACTTGTTCAAATTCACTTGCATTTTTTATCATAGCTTCATTCATAATTATATTTATTTTAATATTGTCATCTTTAAAATAATTACTTGCTGTTGCCCAACCACCAAAATGGTTTGATAGAAGAATAGAACCATTTTTTAACTCATTTAGTAGTTCATTTCTATTTTGGTTTATGAAGTTATATATTTCTGGGTTTGCCTTTGAGATAAATCTATCAGAGGTAGCTAGGGCATAGTTAAATAGGTGTTTAAAATATTTTTTATTTGAAAACTCTTCACCAATATTTTTATAGTATTGCTTTAAAGATTTCCTTACATTTGAAGCAAATAAAAAGTAATATAAAACAACAAAATACAAAGAGAAATAAACACTTCCATATCCAAATATTTTATAAAATGAATATAGAGTTTTTACAATAGGTCCACCAACTCTTTGCTTTGTTGCCATTAAAGAATACCTTTTAATAAAAATATCTTTTGTAAAAAAAGTTTTAGATGTAAAAGTGTAATATTTATTGTGTCATTATAATTATCAAAGTGACTTACTCTTTCTTCAGGAGTCGGATAATAGCATTCAATTATTGTATCAGTAATGTTTTTGTGTTTCCAATAATGTTTTACTAAAACTTCAACCTCAAAGTTAAATCTTCTTGTTTTGATATTTAAATCAAGTATTGAAACAGGATAAAGTCTAAAACCAGTTAGAGAATCATTTATAGGATAACCACTATTTAATCTAATCCAAAAGTTGTGAAAGATTCTTCCTATTTTTGACTTTTGTGGAACATTGTCTATTTCAAAATTTCTAGCACCCATAACAATTTGGTTTTTACTATTTATGCAGGCTTTTAGTTTTGCTATTTCTGAAGCAAGATGTTGACCATCTCCATCCATACTTATAAAATACTCATATCCAAGCTCTTTTGCTTTTTTTGCACCTGTAAGAATAGCTTGACCCTTACCTTGGTTTTGTTCATGTCTTAAAACAGTAACATCTTCATTTTTTTCAATTAAACAAGAAACTTTAATATCTGAACCATCATCTACAACGATTACTTTGTAGTTGTGATTTAAAATATCTTTTATTACATTTGAGATTGTTTTTGGATTGTTGAAAGTAGGAACAACTATGATAATATCATTTTTGTACAATGGAGAACTCACTACATTTTTTATTTTCTTTTTCGACTTTTACATTAAAAGTTTTATCTTTTATCTTTACAAAATAAGTAACTTTATCTTTTGGAAGAATTGCTTGTAAAAATTTAGCTTTTTTTATTTCTATAACTTTGATTGATAAAATTTCACTTATGATATCTATTTGAAGAAATCCTGGAAGTAAACTATTATCAGGAAAGTGAGCTTTGAAAATTTCATGACTTTTGTCTGCAAATAATACTTCTATTTCAGTATAGTCATTCTCTTTTTTTAGAACATTAAAACTATATAAATTGTTCAATTACTTATTACCTTGTTTATACAAATATTAGATTCAATTGTATCAAAAGTAAACTAAGTATATAATAAGAAAAAGTTATTTGTATTACTTCTTGGAGGACTTAATGGAAGAAAATTGTGATGTGTTGGTTATTGGTGGGGGACCTAGTGGTTCTGTTGCTGCGTGTAAATTATTAAAAGCTGGCTTTAGTGTAATAATATTAGAAAAGTTAGAGTTTCCTAGGTTTGTTATTGGAGAATCACTACTTCCAAGATGTAATGAGATTTTAGAGAAAAATGGTTTAATTGATGTTATTGAAGAGCAAGGTTTTATGCTAAAGCCAGGTGCAATTTTTATTGATGAAAAAAAACAAGAAGAGCTAATTGATTTTAGAAATAACTTAGGTCAAAAATGGGGAACAAGTTATCAAGTAAAAAGAGAAGAGTTTGATAATGTTCTTTTAGGAACTGCTAAAAAACGGGGAGCAGATGTTAGACATAAGTATGAAGTAATTGCTTATGATAATGACAATAACAAAGTTACTGCAACAGATGAAAATGGTGAAGAAAAAGTATTTAAAGCAAGATTTGTATTAGATGCCTCTGGATATGGAAGAGTATTACCTAAACTTTTAGATTTAGATATCCCATCAGATTTAAGACTTAGAAATGCAATTTTCACAAGAGTTGAAGGTGAAACAAGAAGAAAAGGTGATAATGAAGGTTTTATTGATATTGTAATTCATGATGATAATAAAGCATGGTTATGGGGAATTCCTTTTAGTGATGGAGTAACATCAATTGGTGTCGTTTGTGAAGAAACATACTTTGAGAAAACAGGTCTTAGTCTTGAAGAATTCTTTGATAAAGTAATCAATGAGCACGAATACTTAAAAGAAAAATACAAAGATGCAAAGAAATTAAGACCTGTAGGAGTTATTAATGGTTACTCATCAGCAATTAAAACTATGCATGGAAAAGGTTTTGCATTAAGTGGAAATGCAACTGAGTTTTTAGACCCAGTTTTCTCTTCTGGTGTTACTCTTGCTTTAGAGTCTTCTGATAGAGTTGGGGATTTAATTATTAAAGAATTAAATGGTGAAAAAGTAGATTGGCAAAAAGATTATGAAGATTATATGATGATTGGAATTAATGTATTTAGAGAATTTGTTTATGCTTGGTATGAAGGAAAATTAAGAAAAATTTTCTATGCTCCAAATAAAGCTGAAAAGATAAAACAATCAGTAGCTTCAATTCTTTCTGGATATGTTTGGGATGAAGATAACTACTTTGTTAGAAGTTCAAAACAAAAAATCGATGCCCTTATTTCAATGGTTTAAACATCTATATAAGATGTCTAAAAGGGCTAAAATAATATAATATAATAATAAAATAGACTAAAAGAGGTATAAAATTAATGGCAATTTCAAGCAATGAATTTAAGCAAGTTTTGATTGATGGTTTAAAACTTGAAGATATTGAAGTTGGAGATATTGAAGATGCAGATGCACTTTTTGGTGATGAGGGTTTAGGTTTAGATTCAGTTGATTCAATTGAATTAGTATTAATTATTGAAAAAGAGTATGGTGTAAAAATTCAAAACCCAGAGCAGTATAATGAAATTTTCGCATCAGTAGAGAACTTATTAAAATATATTAATGATAACAAATAAAAAGGCATATATAAATAGTTTTGAAGCAGTAAGCTGTGCTGGACTTGATTCCCAACAGCTTTTCGCTTCAATCTGCGAAAAAAAAGATTGTATTTCAATTGATAATTCTTATGTTCAAGATAGAAGTGTTGCAATTGGAAAAATTGATTCAAAATTACCTTTTAATGACTTACTTACAAAAACAGTAAACAAAGTACTTACAAACTCTAATCTAGAAAACTACAATAATACTTTACTTATAATTGGCTCTTCTGTTGGTGGAATGAATGAAACAGAAAAAGTTTTTTTTAAAGATTCAAGTTACGAAAATATTGATTATAAAAAACATCCAATTGATGCAATTGCTTATCATCTAAAACAAGATTTCACTTTTTATGATGACATCTCTTTTTCTACAGCTTGTACTTCTAGTGCAAATGCATTAGGTTATGCAAAAGAGGTAATAAATAAAGGTATTTATAAAAATGTTTTAGTAGTTGGCGTAGATGCTTTATCTTATACTACTGTTTGTGGGTTTTCAGCACTAAGTGTTTTATCATCAAAACCTTGCACACCTTTTGAAAAGAATAGAGAAGGAATGAATGTAGCTGAAGCTATTGCAGTTCTTTTAATCCAAGATGAAAAAGAAGATTCAAAAAGTGTCGAAATATGTGGAGCAGGATATAGTTCAGATGGTCACCACATGACTCAGCCTCACCCTGAAGGTTTAGGTGCTGCAAAAGCAATGCAAAATGCCATTAATGATGCAAAAATAAATAAAGAAAAAATATCTTATATCAATGCCCACGGTACAGGAACTATGGCAAATGATTCTTCAGAGTTAAATGCAATTTCATTGGTATTTGATACTTCAAAACCTTATGTTAGTTCAACAAAATCTTTTACAGGACATACTTTAGGAGCTGCTGGAGCTATTGAAGCTGTTATTGCTTGTATGAGTTTACAAAAACAGATAATACCACCTTCAAAAAATATCAAAGATGTTGAAAGAGAAGATATTTCATTTACGAATGAACCATTAAAACAAGAAGTTTCATATGTACTTTCTAACTCATTTGCCTTTGGTGGAAACAATACAAGTATTCTTTTAGGACTAAGTAATGACAATTAATTTAGAGATTTTAAATGCAGCATTTTTATTAGCTCCTACACAAGTTGAAGATCTAAATACAAAAGCTTTAGTTCCTAAGATGGTATTTAGAAGAAGGTTAACAAGAGCCTCTAAGTTAACAGTAGAGCTTATGGATAAAGTTGATTTTAAACAAGGAAGAATTATGTATGGAAGTGCATATGGTGAACTTCCTGCAACTGCAAATATTTTAAATGCAATTTTAAATAAAGAGGGAATCTCTCCTACAGGTTTTCAAAACTCTGTTTATAATACTCCTGTATCTTATGCTTCAATTTTAGAAAAAAATGAAAGTGAAATCTTGACTATCTCTTGTGGAGACAATACTTCTAATAGGCTTCTAAAAATGGGAGCTATAAAAGCATTAGATGGGGATGAAATTTTATTAGTGGTTACTGAAACTATGAATATTGAAAATATTGAGCAAGTAAATAAGTGTACTGATTTTCTTGAAGTTGCAGTTGCTTTAAAAGTAAAACTTACTAAAGAAGAAGCAACAATGGATTTAAAAGATGATAATACTAAGTGTCCAGAGTCTGTAAAAGAACTTTTATCATATGCAAAACAGTTCAATGAAAATCAAAAAAATATTATAGAGGTGAAACTATGAATATCCCTCATCAAGAACCAATAAAATTTGCAAAAGAACTTTTGGAAGTAAATAAAGAGTTTATAAAAGTAAAATGTGAATTTACTTCTTTACCAACATTGCCAATGCTTTTTGAAGCAGCAGCTCAAAGTTCTGCAGGATTTTCACAAGAAAAAGAAGCGAAAATCGGTTTTTTAGTATCAGTAAGAGAAGTAAAACTAAATAAAGAACCAGATACTTTAGATTATATAATTAAAGTAGAAAAGAATTTAGAGTTTGGCGCTGTTTGTGAATTCTCTTTTAATGTTTTTGATTTATCAGAGAATACAAATTATGCAACAGGTGTTTTAACAGTAATGATACAAGAGTAATGAAAAAGTTTCTTTTCACATTTTCTTTCTTTATTTATTGTTTAAATGCCCAGTTTATTAAAGAACCAATCTTTAATGAAGTAAGTTATGTAGAAACTTATGGCAATCCTAAAAATGAAGCAATAGTTTTTGTTCATGGTTTAGGAAAAGAGGCTTCATCTATTTGGCTTGAATCAGTTGAAGCTTTAAAAAAAGATTACTATATTTTGATATTTGATTTACCAGGTTTTGGAAAATCAGATAAATCCAACCAATTATATTCTCCTAAAAGATATGTAGGTTTTATAGATACTCTAATAGATAACTTTATTGATAAACCTTTTCATTTAGTAGGACACTCCATGGGAGCTAGTATTAGTTTAAAATATACAAGTACTCATCAAGAAAGAGTAAAGAGTTTAACGCTTATAGATGCAGCAGGTATTTTACATAAAGCTGCTTATTCAGAATTTTTGCTTAAATACAAAGTTAAAGAGAAAGTTAAAAGTGATGCTATCTCTGATTTTGTGTCTGAACTTCCACAAGTGATAGATTCTATTATACCCTTTGAAGTGGATACTATGCTAAATTCTAAAGTTTCACGAAAAGTTATATTTCGTTCAAATCCCAATACAATTGCTGCAATGGCTTTAGCTGAAGAAGATTTTTCTACCATTCCACAGAAGATTAAAGTACCAACTTTAATAATATGGGGGAAAGATGATAAAACAGCACCTCTTAGAACAGGGTATGCTTTAAATAAATTAATTAAAAATTCTAAACTAGAAATTATTGAAGACTCAAAACATACTCCAATGATAGACAACTTTGATATCTATTTAAGGTTGTTAAAAAAACATCTAAAAACAAAAAGATATATAAAAAAAGATACTAAAATAGAGCCATCATCTAGAGAAATTGTAATTAGAAATGATGAGAATAGAGTTTTAAAGGGTTACTTTAAAAAAGTAGAAATTCATGATAGTAAAGAAATAGATATAAAAGATGCTTTTATTGAAGAGTTGATTATAGATAATTCTAAAGTTGATATTTTAAATTCAAAACTAGATTTAAAAAAGAGTAGTTTTATTATTAATTCAGAAGTTCAAATGACTGCAACAAGCATAATAATAGATAAACCTATTGAAATAAATAATTCAAATTTTGACTTAGCAGCAGTAGGTGTAAAAACAAAAACTAAGATTTTTTACACTAATAGTGAAAAAAAACAAAAAGTTATTTATTCTTTATGTACTTTAAATTCGGAATCAAAACATGGAGTCTTTTCAGCAGGTTATTTCTAAGGTAAAGCTTATTATTTATTACCAAGAGATAAAATGTTAAAATATTACATTTAAATATTAGGCCAATCATGAATGAAATAATAAAATCCAGTTCTACACGTATAAAAACAGGTATTGCATTAATATTAGCAGTATTAGTTATTGGTTATATAGACTCATTTTTTATAATGTGGCTTTTCTTTGGAATATTGCTTGTTATATCTATTAATGAATCTATGAAATTGTATAAAATGAAAAGTGATTCTGTATATGTATATACTGGAATTGTATGGTTTTTAGCTTATTTTTATCCATCTGCTGAAGATTTAGTTTTTCTTTTAGCCCTTGTTTACGCTTCTCTCATTGCTTATAAAGCAAAAATAAATAGAAAGCTATTTTTCCCACTTTTATATCCAACTGCTTCTTTTTTGTTTCTTTTAGCTCTTTATAATGAGTATGGAATTCTTTCTTTATTATGGTTACTTGTAATTGTAGCTGGTGCCGATGTTGGTGCTTATTTTATTGGGAGAAGTATTGGTAAAACTAAATTTTGTGAAACAAGTCCCAATAAAACAATCGAAGGTGTAATTGGTGGTGTATTTATTGCTACTATTTTGGGTATATTGTTTTCTCTTGAAAATATTTCATTAACAGGTGCAATTATTATTTCTATTCTTGTCTCTTTAGCTTCAGTTTTTGGAGATCTTTTTGAATCATACTTAAAAAGACTTGCAAAAGTAAAAGATAGTGGAAATATTCTTCCTGGACATGGAGGGATTTTAGATAGAACTGATGGATATCTTTTTGGTGGAATTGTAATGTTAATAGTTTTAAGAGCAGTAATTTGATAGTTCTTGGTTCTACAGGTTCAATAGGAGTAAATACTTTAAATATTGCAAATAAGTTTAACTTAGATGTTGAGGTTTTAGTAGCAGGAACAAATATTGAATTATTAAATAAACAGATCAAAAGATTTAATCCTAAGATGGTTGTGATATCAAGAAAAGAGGATATTTCTAAAGTAAAACACCACAATGTAGGTTTTGGGCAAGATGATATTTTAAAAGCAATAGAAGAGTCAAGCTCAAAAACAGTTGTAAATGCTCTTGTTGGTTTTTTAGGACTTCGTCCAACATTAAAAGCAATAGAGTGTAGAAAAAAGATTGCCTTAGCAAATAAAGAGTCTTTGGTTGTTGCTGGAAAATTTATTGATCAAACTCACTTAAGCCCTATTGATTCAGAACATTTTGCTCTTTGGTATTTACTACAAGATAAAAAGATCTCATCAATGACAATTACTGCAAGTGGTGGTTCTTTTAGAGATTATCCCCTTGAAAAACTAGAAAAAGTTTCTATAAAAGAAGCATTAAGTCATCCAAATTGGTCAATGGGAAATAAAATCACAATAGACTCTGCAACTATGACAAATAAAATGTTTGAGCTTATGGAAGCAGCATGGTTATTTGATACAAGAAATTTGAATGCAGTTATTGAAACTAAATCTCTTATTCATGGACTTGTTAATTTTGAAGATGGAAGTTCAACAGCACATATTGCAAATGCTTCTATGCAACTTCCTATTGCATATGCAATTTTAGGTAAATGCGATGAACAAGTTTTAGAACCAGTTGATTTAGTAAAAGTAGGAAGTTTAGAGTTTAGAGAAATTGAAAAACAAAGATATCCTATTTGGGAAGTTAAGGATACTATTTTAAATAATCTTGATTTAGGTGTTGTTTTAAATGCAGCCAATGAAGTAGCTGTATCTAAGTTCTTAAATTCTGAAATTAGCTTTTTAGATGTTTCTAAAATAAGTTTAGCGGCATTAGAAAAATTTTCAAATGTAAAAACAAATTCTATTGATGATATTTTTGAAATTGATAAAGAAGTAAGGGTTTACTGTGAGTCTTGATTTACTTATTCCTTTTGGAATTTTATTTGTTTTAGTTATTTACTTAATTTATACAAGAAATAAATTTGAAAAAAATATTGTAAAGATGTATGAACAAAAATTTGAAAATTGGAAAGAAAATTCTCAATCAAATAATGAGAAGAAAAAAGTTTGTAAAGAACTGGTTGGAATTATCTATAAAGAAGAGTATAATATAACAATTGAGCTTATAGATGAAAGTGTAAGAAGAAACTTACAACAAGGAAAGTATAAAATAAAGGATAAATAGTGAAAACTCTATTTATATTACTTTTTCTTTTTTCTTTTATATTAGGAGGTAATTTTAAAAGAAATACTTCTTCTAAAGTCGTTATTGATGTAGATAATAGACTTATGTGGATAGATAATGTTTCAGTTTTAAAAACATTATTAACTCATGAGGAAGCAATAAAATATTGTGAGAATCTTAGTTATAGTGGATATACAAACTGGCGTTTACCTGAGATTGAAGAGTTTAAATTAATTGTAGATAAGAGAAACTCAAGATCTTATATTAATAAAAAGTTTAGATTTAATGTTCCAGATGGTTATTGGGCAAGAAGAGCTCACTGGAGAACATTATGGTTTTATGCTGATTATATGCATTTTATTAGTGGTACAGCATATTTCGATAGTAGACATAAGAAAAAATATGTACGTTGTGTTAGAAGTATGTAAAGAAAGGAAAAAATGGAAAAAAGAGTTTTAATTTTACATGGTTTAGGTGGAAGTGACTTTCCCCATTGGCAAGCACATTTAGCAAGGGATTTAATAAAACAAAATACTCCTGTATCATTTCCTCTTTTACCAAATAGAGATAATCCAAATCTTGAAGAATGGAAAGATTTTGTAAGAAAAGAAATTGAACATTTTAGACCTACTATCATAGTTTGTCACTCTTTAGCAAATATTTTATGGTTTCATTTATGTGAAGAGTTAGATATAAATTTAAAAAAATTAATGTTAGTTGCTCCTGTAAGAAATGAAAAATTAGAAGATGCAAAAACATTCTTTTCTTATCCTATTCCAAATGATTTAAAAGCAGAAGAAATAATCATAGCAGCATCTACAAACGATCCTTATATGAGTCTTGAAGAAGCTGTAAGTTTACAAAGTAAACTTAATGTTGGAATGAAACTTTTAGAAGAAGCAGGGCATATAAATGCAGCATCGGGTTATGGAAAATTAGATTGTGCTCTTGATTGGTTAAATAAAGAAGAAGAGTGTGAGGAAAGTGTTTAAATGCCTGATTCTTTAATTTTATCAATAGAGTCATCATGTGATGATAGTTCAATTGCCATAACAGATATTGAAACAAAAAAATTAGTTTATCACAAAAAAATATCCCAAGAACTACAACACTCTGTTTATGGTGGAGTTGTTCCCGAACTTGCAGCTAGACTTCATGTAGAAGCTCTTCCTAAAATACTTGAAGAGTGCAAAGAATATTTTCCAAGACTAAAGGCAATAGCTGTTACAAATGCTCCAGGACTTTCTGTTACTTTAATGGAAGGTGTGACTATGGCAAAAGCTTTAAGTATAAGTTTAGACCTTCCTTTAATAGCTGTAAATCATTTAAAAGGTCATATTTATTCATTGTTTATAGAAAAGGAAGAAGTTTTACCTATGACAGTTTTATTAGTTTCAGGTGGACATACTCAGCTAATAGAGGCTAATTCTTTAAATGATATGAAATTAATTGCTTCAACTTTAGATGATAGTTTTGGAGAAAGTTTTGATAAGGTTGCAAAAATGATGAACTTAGGTTACCCTGGAGGTCCTATTGTTCAGGAAAAGGCACTTAAAGGAGATGAGAATAGATTTGAGTTACCTGTTCCTTTAAGGCAAAGTCCAAATATTGAGTTCTCATATTCAGGGCTTAAAAATGCAGTTAGAATGAAACTAGAAAAACTTGAGAAAGAAGGTCTTTGTGAAGAAGATGTTTGTGATATCTGTGCCTCTTTTGAAAAAACAGCTGTAGCTCATATTTTGCAAAAAGTAAAAAAACTATTTAAACAAAAAATTCCTAAAAACTTTGCAATAGTTGGTGGCGCTAGTGCAAATATTAGACTTAGAACTGCTATTGAAGAATTATGTAAAGCAAATAAAATAAATCTTTATCTTAGTGAATTAAAGTATTGTTCTGATAATGCTGCTATGATTGGAAGAGTTGCAGTAGAACAATACAAAAATAAAGAGTTTATTACTGTAGATAAAATAGATGTAAAAACAAGATTAAAGGAGTTTTAATGGGTGGTTTATCTGATATGTTAGCTCAAAACCTTGGTTCAAATCTTGATGGCAATGAGTTTGATACAAGTAAAAATAATAAGAAAAAGAAACTAACTGAAGGTGAAATTCTTCCTAAAAATCAACACCAGCTTGTTTTTACTTTTGAAAAAAGACGTGGAAAGCCTGTTACCTTAGTAGGTAGATTTAATCTTGAAGAAAAAGACAAAAAAGAGGTTTTAAAACTTTTAAAGAAAAAACTTGCTTGTGGTGGAAGTATTAAAGAAGAATGGATAGAGTTGCAAGGTGATGTAAAAGAAAAAATTAAACTAACTTTAGAAAAAGAGGGTTGGAAATTTAGAAAATAAATATTTCAAGGGATAGATTATGGAAAAAGTTTTTTATGAAGTGAACTCCTTAGATAAAAAATGTTATGACAAACTTGCTCTAACAGAAGATATTTTGATGGAACATGCAGCTTCTTCAATAGCAGATTTTATCGAAGATAAGTTTGAAGAAAAAGTTTCTGTTTTGATTGTTGCTGGTCCTGGAAATAATGGAGCAGATGGTATTGCTCTTGCAAGATTACTTTATAAGAAATATGATGTCAAACTATATCTTCCTTTTGGTGCAAAATCACAAATGGCAAGAATACAATTACAAAGAGCAGAACTTTTAGGTGTACCTTTTGTACAAAGTATCACTTCATCAGATATTATAGTAGACTGCTTATTTGGAAGTGGTTTAAATAAAGATTTAGATGAAACATCTTTATCAATCATTAATTCTTTAAATGAACAAAAAGCTTACAAAATAGCTTGTGATATCCCAAGTGGAGTAAATATCAAAGGACAAATAAATCAAGAAGCTTTTTTCGCTGATGTTACTGTTACTATGGGAGCTTTAAAAGTAGCACTATTCTTAGATGAAGCAAAAGATTATGTTGGTAAAGTAAAAGTGGCTAATCTTGGTGTTCAAAGAACTATTTATGAAGAAGAAACAAATATATATCTTTTAGATAAAGAGGATATGAAGTTACCTTTTAGAAGTAAAAAAAATGCTCATAAAGGAAGTTTTGGTCACCTAAATGTAATTGCAGGTTGCAAAAAAGGTGCAGGCGTTATTGCTGCAAAGGCTGCTTTTGGTTTTGGAACAGGCTTGGTTAGTGTTGTAAGTCATGAAGATATTGACTTACCATATCATATTATGCAAACACATTTTTTAAGTGATAATTGCACAGCAATAGCTATAGGTATGGGACTTGGAAAATACGAAAAAGATGAAATCAAAAAAATATTAGAAGAAGATATTCCTACTGTAGTAGATGCTGATTTATTTTATGAAGAAGTTCTTTTAGATAAATTACAAAAAGATGTGGTTTTAACCCCTCATCCAAAAGAGTTTGTTGCTCTTTTAAAATTATGTGATATTGCAAATATTTCAGTAAAACATTTACAAAAGAATAGATTTGAATATGTGGAAAAATTTTGTAAAAAATACCCAAATACAGTTTTACTTTTAAAAGGAGCAAATACTCTTATTGGAAAAGCTGATAAAATTTATATAAATAGTTTTGGAACAGCAATTTTAAGTAAGGGTGGAAGTGGAGATGTTTTAAGTGGTTTAGTAGCTTCTTTATTAGCTCAAGAGTACAATTCTTTAGATGCAGCAATAACTGCAAGTTTAGCCCATGCAATAGCTGCAAATAATTATAAAAAAGCTAACTATTCTTTAATTCCAGCTGATTTAGTAGAGGAGATAAGAAGATTATGAAATTAATTATTATACAAACAACTTGTTCAAGTAAGGAAGAAGCAAGAAAGCTTTCAAAAAATCTTATAAAAAGTAAACTTGCAGCTTGTATTCATATGAGTAAAATAGACTCTTTTTATATGTGGAAAGATGAGTTTTGTGAAGATGAAGAGGTGCTTTTAAATATCAAAACTAAAAAAGAAAACTTCAAAAAAATCAAAAGCAAAATTAAAGAATTACATAGCTATGATGTGCCTGAAATTATTAGCTTTGAGCTTGATGATGTTAGTAAAAAATATGAAAAATTTATAGGAGATAATACAAAATGAATGATGATATTCTAAAAATTGGTAAGTATGAATTTAATAGTAGACTAATTGTTGGAAGTGGTAAATATGATAGCTTTCAAACAACAAAAGATGCAACTCTTGCAAGTGGAAGTGAACTTATCACTGTTGCAATTAGAAGAGTAAATATTACAAATCCAAATGAAGAAAATTTATTAGATTATTTTAAAGATACAAATGTAAAACTTCTTCCAAACTCTGCTGGATGTTTTACAGCTGAAGAAGCAATTACAACTTTTAGACTTATGAGAGAAGCAACAGGAATTGACTTAATCAAATTAGAAGTAATCGGGGATGCTGATAAAACTTTATATCCTGATGTAATTGATACTATAAAAGCTTGTGAAATTCTAAAGAAAGAAGGTTTTACAATTATGGCTTATACAAACGATGATCCAATTATTGCAAAAAGATTAGAAGATGCAGGTGCTGATGCAATTATGCCATTAGCTGCTCCTATTGGTTCTGGACTTGGTATTCAAAATAAATATAATGTTGCTTTTATTAAAGATGCAGTAAAAGTTCCAGTTATTGTTGATGCTGGTGTTGGTTGTGCAAGTGATGCAGCAATTGCAATGGAACTAGGAGCAGAGGCTGTATTAACTAATACTGCAATTGCACAAGCTAAAGACCCAATCTTAATGGCAGAAGCTATGAAATATGCAGTAAAAGCAGGAAGAATGTCATATAAAGCAGGAAGAATTCCTAAAAAACCATATGCAACTGCAAGTTCTCCAGTTGATGGATTAATTCAATTTTAATTTACCTTGGACTTCTTTAAAAAAGAAGTCCATTTCTATATAAAGCTACAATAAAAACAGCTGTACTCATAGCTAATAATACATTTTTTACTTTATACATAATAAGAATAGTAATTAATGAAGCAATAATTCCAATTAATCCAGTTTTGATTATGGAAGGAACAATCAAAGAGATTAAAAGTGTTGCAGGAATAGAGTCTAAAAAAATATCTATATTTTTAAATTTTTTTAAACGATTAGATAAAAGTAAACCTGATACTCTTAAAGTATATGTGCCAATTGCTACAAAAAATATAATAGTTAGAATATCTATATTACTCATCATTTTGCCTTTTATTTAAATATACATATAAAAAAGAGCCAATAAAAGCTGAAAATATTATATATGACATATTTGCCAAAAGTTTTTCTAGTAAAACAGCTATAATTGCTGTGATAAGATAAATGATTAAATCATTTTTTGTTTTATACATACTTGTGATAATTGCTGTAAATAATGCTAAAAAAGCAAAATCTAAACCATATAATTTAGGATTAGAAATAAACTCTCCAAAGTAGTAACCACTTAAAGTTCCTAAAAACCAAACTATAAAAATACAAAAACCTCCTCCTAATAAAAAAAATACACTTACTCCTTGTTTTTTATTTTTACTCATTGTTACAGCCCAAGATTCATCTGTTACAAAGTGCATAATAAAAAGTCTTTTTTTTAAACTTGTATTTGTAAAAAACTCATTTAATGAAGCACCTATTAAAAAATAACGAAGATTAATAAGTAGGGCACTCCATACAACAACAGAAATATTAACAGGACTACTTAACATATCAACAATCAAAAATTGTGCAGACCCAGCAAATATAAAAATATTCATTAAAGCTAATTGTAAAAAACTTATACCCTTTGATGTACAAATAATTCCTAATACTGCTCCATAAGTAAAAACACTTATACTAATTGGCAAATTTGCCATAAATCCATTTTTTAGTTCATTTTTCATTTTGGAAGATTAGCAAAATCAAAAGTATTTGTATTGTATGAACTTGCTAATTAAAGAAGTTTTTATATTCTCCTGGAGTTAAACCTGTTATTGCTTTGAATCTTTTATTTAAATGGCTTTGATCATTAAATCCACACATATAAGCAGTATCAATTATACTAAGACCTTTTTGTAAAAATTGTTTAGCCTTTTCAACTCTTACTAACATTAAGTATGCATGTGGAGATACAAATGTATGTTTTTTGAATAGTCTCAAAAAATGATATTTAGAAATAGAAAACTCTTTTGCAATATCATCTAATGAAATCTGTATATAAAAGTTATCATGAAGATACTCTTTTACTCTTTTTATCAATAAGTGATTTGAAGGTAGTTCTATTGGCTCTGTGGCTTTTGAATTTATTTGTAAGATACTATTTACAACTTCAATTAATTCACACTCCCAACTAAAGGTATTAAAATAAGAAATATTTTCTTGTTTAACTAAAAAAGATAACTTGTTATAAATAAAAGAATTTGAGAAGTGAATATCAGAAAAAGATAATTGCTTTTTATTAAAATTAAGTTTTAATATCTCTTTTACAATATTAGGTTTTAAATAAAGAGAATGATGTTTATATTCTTCATTGTCTGCAATTTTACAAGCATGGACTTCATCTGGATTAATTGTGATAATTGATGATTTGTCGAATTTGTGATTAAAGCCTTTTAAAAAAGCATTCATATGTCCTTTTTCTATTAGACTAATTGTATATTCTTCATGAACATGCTTATCATAGTTGAAGTGATTAAAGTGACCTTCATATAGAACAATATCTTTATTTAAATTTGGTTTTGAAAATTTTATATTATGTACAATGTGCTCTGATTTACTCATAATTAAATTATATCAAGAAAGGTTCAAATAATATTGTATAAAATTGCTAAATATAAAAAGAAAAAAAGAAATTTCAAAAAAAATGAATTTTTTTTGAAAAGCCCTTGACAAATCAAAAAAGATATAGTATAATTCCGTCCACTTTTCGAAAGAAATTGTGGTTGTAACGGGGCGTAGCGCAGTCTGGTTAGCGCACCTGGTTTGGGACCAGGGGGCCGGAGGTTCGAATCCTCTCGCCCCGACCATTTGATTAATGGTGGGTATAGCTCAGCTGGTTAGAGCATCGGGTTGTGGTTCCGAGGGCCGTGGGTTCGAATCCCATTATCCACCCCATTTCTTATTTATAATTGCGTCTGTAGCTCAGCTGGATAGAGCACACGCCTTCTAAGCGTGCGGTCAAAGGTTCGAATCCTTTCAGGCGTGCCACTTTTATAGATTTTGTTGTAGTTGCAACTTAATCTTTTTTTTTGTCTTTATGACATACTTTTGCGGATGTGGTGAAATTGGTAGACACGCCAGACTTAGGATCTGGTGCCTCACGGTGTGGAGGTTCGAGTCCTCTCATCCGCACCACTTATATTTTTAACAATTAAAACTTTTTTATTTTATTGTGATTCAAGTATTTATATAATTTTAAACAAATATTTATATTATTGAGATATCTTTAAATATAAAGGCTAAATGCCTTTATATTTATTTCATTAATGGGTCAACTAATCCTAGCACATACATTCCAATTAAACCTAAGATGCCAGCTACTAAACAATAGTAAACTGTAGGAATAATTGTTCTTCTTAATGTTTCACCCTCCTGGTCAAGTAAACCAACAGTAGCACTTGCAGCAACTACATTGTGAATAGCAATCATGTTACCAGCTGCTGCTCCAACTGCTTGTAGTGCAATCATAAATGCAGTTGAAACTCCAAGTGCATCTGCAACACCAAATTGAAATTGAGATAACATCATATTAGAAACTGTATTACTTCCAGCAATAAATGCACCTAATGCACCAACCATAGGAGCAAATAATGGATAAATATCACCAACTGAAGTAGCAACAAAATTTGCCATAGCAACAGGCATAGAATCAAACCCTGATTCATTAACTCCTGAGTTAATTAAAATTCTAACTAATGGAATAGTAAATATAAGAACAAATCCAGCTCCAAGCATAACTTTTGAAGACTCACCAATTGCAGCTTTCATCTCTTTAAATTCCATTTTATGTAAAAAGTAAGTTACAAGTGCAACAAATACTAAGATACCACCTGGTAAATATAATGGAGTAATTGCATATCCTAAACCTTCACCCATAATATCTTTAAAAGGAATAACCAAAGCTTTTACAAATGCTTTAGCTTCATCAGAAACTCTTGTAATAACAAGAATAACAGCAACTAATACATATGGAATCCAAGCTTTAGTTAAAGACATTTCAGCCTTTGTACTCATTGCATCTAGTTTTAATTCTAATTTACTTACCCAGTGAAGAGGCCACTCTTCTTTTGGTGCAAAGTCCCAACTTGTTTTTGGTAAAAGAAAACCTTTTTTTGCAGCAAATACAACAATAGGAAGACCAATTAATGCTCCAATTAATGATGGGAATTCAGCTCCTAAGAATACACCTGTTATTGCATAAGGAATAGTAAATGCAAGACCACCAAAAATAGCAAATGGAATGATATTTAAACCTTCAGTCCAAGATTTATTTTTACCAAAGAATCTTGTTAACATCATCACCATGAATAGTGGAATAAGTGTTCCCGTAATTGCATGAGTCAGCGCAACTTCACTTGTAATTACTTGTAAATAAGCTTCCCAGTTTGAACCAAGACCTTCTAGTGTTGTTCCAATTGCTGCACTATCTAAACCTTTGTTTACACCAATTAAAATAGGAGTACCTACTGCACCAAATGATACAGGTGTACTTTGAATCATCATCCCTACCATAACAGCCGCCATAGCAGGGAATCCAATTGCAACTAAAAGTGGTGCTGCAATAGCTGCTGGTGTACCAAATCCTGATGCACCTTCAATAAATGAACCAAATAGCCAAGCAATAATAACAACCTGAACTCTTCTATCTGGACTAATGTTATTAAACCCTTGTCTAATTACTGCAATTGCACCAGAGTGCTTAAGTGTATTTAATAGTAAAATAGCACCAAAAATAATCCATAAAACCGCAACTGTAATAAGTAGACCTTGTATTGATGAAGCTAAAATTCTATTAAAAGTAACTTCCCAAACTAAATATGCAATTGCTGTAGTTGTAAGAAAAACAATAGGCATTGCTTTTTTTGCAGGTAGCCTTAAACCAACTAAAAGAATAGCTGCAATAAATATTGGTAATGCTGCAAATAGTGCTTGTGTACCAATTCCCATACTAACTCCTTTGATATAATTAAGAGTTAATAATATGTAGAAGTTATGATATTTTTATGATATTTAAATGTAACATCAAAATAGCAAAAAAGAGTGTTTAGTTTAGTAGCAGTGAAAGAACTATGGGAAAATTATAGTTTTTCCCAAACAGTTCCAGTAGGAGTATCCATAATAGATATCTCTAGTGAAGATAGTTCTTCTCTTATTTTGTCAGCAGTTTCAAAATCTTTGTTTTTCTTTGCTTCACTTCTTTTTAAGATTAATTGTTCAATTTTTTCAATATTCTCTTGAGAAATTCCAAATTGAAAGTATTTGAAGGCATCATTAAAGCCAATTCCTAATACTTCATTTATAAATTCAAAACTTGAAACTAGTTCTTTTTTTATATTTTTGTTTTTTGGTTCTTTATCTAGGATTTCATTTGATAGATTTATATATTCATCTATTACTGAAATAGCTTTAGCAGTATTTAAATCATCATTTAAAGCTTTCATAATATTTTCTTTAAGTTCTTTGTTGACAGCAGATTTTCCTAATCCATAAACTCTTTTTTTTACTCTATAAAATTTATCAAGTCTTTTTTTAGATGCAATTAAATCTTCTTCATTAAAATTAAAATTTGTTCTATATTGAGCTGTTAAAAGATAAAATCTTATAACTTCTCCTGAGTATGATTTTAGAATATCTTTTAAGAAAAATGAATTTCCTAAAGATTTACTCATTTTTTCTCCATTAATTGTTACAAAACCATTGTGCATCCAGTATTTAGCTAAATGAACTTTTGATGAACATCTTGTCTGTGCAGCTTCATTTTCATGGTGAGGGAATAGAAGGTCAGCTCCTCCACCATGAATATCAATTTGATACTCTTCATTTTTGTATGCAAGATGTTTATTAATCATAGCAGAACACTCAATATGCCATCCTGGTCTTCCTTTCCCAAAAGAAGCTTCAAAACTTACATCATTTTCTTTTTCAAATTTCCAAAGGGCAAAATCACTTGAATTTCTTTTTTCACTGTTTGCCTCAACTCTTGCTTGTGAATTTTCATCACTTGCTCTTTTTGAAAGACTTCCATATTCTTTATCTTTTGAGACATCAAAATAAATACCGTCACTTGTAGCATAGGCAATATCTTTAGCAATTAAATTTTCAATCATTTCAATCATCACATCAAGATTTTGTGTTGCTTTTGGTTCTAAAGTATTATCTAAAATATTTAAAGTTTGCATATCGTTTTTATATGCATTTATATAGTGATTTGTAATTTCTTCCAATGATTGATTTGTATCATTCATTTTTTTGATGATTTTATCATCAATATCTGTGAAGTTTTTAGTCATAGTAACATTATAATTATTTGCTTTAAGTGTTCTATGTAAAATATCAAAAGCAATTGCAGATCTTGCATGACCTAAGTGCGAATCATCATACACTGTAGGTCCACAAACATAAACTTTTACGTCGTTGTTTTTTATAGGTTTAAATTCTACTTTTTCTTTTTTTACAGAATCATATATAAAAAGTCCCATTATTTAAATAAGGCCTCTAGTCCTGCTGTATCAGTTGTTTTTTCAGCTTCTTGTTGATTTGATTCTGATGAACTTGTACCTTCTATTTCTTGTAATTCAATTTCATATCTTGTAAGCATAGAAGCAAGTCTGATATTTAATCCAGCTTTTCCAATTGCTTTTGATTTTTGATCACTAGGAATAGTAACGATTGCTTTACCTTTATCATTCCCCTCTGCAGGTTTTTCAATTTTTACACTTTGAATAATAGCAGGAGATAATGCTCTTGAAATAAACATTTCAGGAATAGCTGAGTATTCTACACAATCAATGTTTTCACCATGTAATTGTTTTGATACAGCTGAAATTCTTACTCCTTTTACTCCTACAATTGCTCCAATTGGATCAACAGAAGCATCACTTGTTGAAAGGGCAATTTTAGCTCTACTCCCAGGTATTCTAGCACTTGCTTCAACAGAAATAACTTCGTCTTTTAATTCAGGTACTTCTAGTCTTAAAAGAGATTCTAAGAATTTTGGACTTGTTCTTGATATTTCAATTATTAAACCATTTGTTTTATCAATATTAACACTTTTTACAACAGCTTTTACAGTGTCTCCTACTTTAAAAGACTCCCCTTTAATTCTGCTTTTTCTAGGTAACATTCCTTTTACTTCACCTATTTCTACAAAAGTATTTTCTTGTCTATCAATTCTTGTTACAGTACTTGTAATAGTTTTTCCAACTTTATTTTTATATTTGCTAACAAGATTTTCTTCTAAGTGTCTTTGAATTCTATATTCAAAGTTATTATGTAGAATAGTTGCAGCGTTTCTACCCATATTTTCAAATTCTAAATCATAGTCAACAGTATCACCTACTTCAAGGTCTGGATCAATCTCTTTTGCTTCAGAAAGTTCAATAAAGTTTTCAGGATTAATATTATTACCTTCTTCATCTAAGCCTAAACTTCTACTATCTCCATCAGGTACAACTTCAACCTTTTGTGAAAGCTCTAATTTTTTATTTGTTCTATCAATATTAGCATCAAAAACTAATGTCTCATCTACCATTTTTTGGGCTGTTTTTATTAATGCTTCCTTCAAAGCATTTTCTACCTCTTCTATTTTTAAGCCTTTTTCATAGGCAATAGAGTCTAATATATCTATTATTTTATCCATCGTTACCTTCTTTATTTTTGACATTGAAATGTGATGTTCTTGATTTTCAATGTAGAGTAGAACAATATTATAACATAAACATCTTTTATACAAGTTAAAGCAATTTTAAGATAAACTATTTAGCTAATTAAAAATAAAAAGGTTATATAAATGGAACTACTATATGCAAGAAATGAACTTACAGAGAAGCCAAAAAAAGTTCAACTTGACAAGATTAAAGAAGAGTTAGAAAAAAGTGGTGAAAAAATATTCTATTTTGATAGAGATAACTCTCATAAGGATATGATGTCTTTAGTAGATGCTTTAGAGGATGTGGGGTTCAATGTTTATTTCAGAGAAGTAAAGTATGGATTGGCTGATGATGAATACATGTATGAGGTACATGCTTTATAAAAAAGTGAATAAAATAGATGAGTAAACAAGAAAAAAAACTATTTATACAAACCCTTGGCTGTCAAATGAATGACACTGACAGTCAACATATTATTTCTGAATTAAAAGAACATAAAAATTATACTACAACTGATCAAATGGAAGATGCTGATTTGATTATTATTAATACCTGTTCTGTAAGAGAAAAGCCTGTTCAAAAACTATTTTCAGAAATAGGGCAGTTTAATATAAAAAAGAAAAAAGATGCAAAAATCGGTGTATGTGGTTGTACTGCAAGTCACTTAGGAGAAGATATTATAAAAAGAGCTCCTTATGTAGACTTTGTCTTAGGAGCAAGAAATATCTCAAAAATTAAAGATGTTGTAGATAAAAAAGGTTCTGTTGAAATTGATATAGACTATGATGATTCAACATATCAATTTGCTTCTTCTTCACACTCTTTATATAAAACATCTGTAAATATTTCAATAGGATGTGATAAAGAGTGTACTTATTGTATTGTTCCAGCAACTAGAGGGGATGAAATCTCTATTCCTCCAGAAATGATTGTTTCACAAATTGAAAAAGATGTAGCTAATGGTGCTAAAGAAGTAACCTTACTAGGACAAAATGTAAACTCTTATGGTAGAAGGTTCTCTGATAAAAGAGAGAGAACAAGTTTCACTAAACTTCTACAAGAAGTATCTAAAGTAGATGGATTAGAAAGAATTAGATTTACTTCTCCTCATCCATTGCATATGAATGATGAATTTATTGAAGAGTTTGCAAGAAACCCTAAAATATCTAAGTGTATTCATATGCCTTTACAAAGTGGTTCTACAAAAGTTTTAAAAGCGATGAAAAGAGGATACACAAAAGAGTGGTTTTTAAATAGAGCAAAAAAAATAAGAGATATGGTTCCTGGTGTAAGAATTACAACAGATATAATTGTGGCTTTCCCTGGGGAAACTCAAGAGGATTTTGAAGATACAATTGATGTAATAAAACAAGTTAAATTTGACCAAATATTTAATTTTAAATATTCTCCAAGACCAAATACAAAAGCTTTAGAATTCAAAGACCTAGAAATTGCAGATGATATTGGAAGTGCAAGACTTACAGAAGTTATTGAGTTACATAAACTTCATCAAAGTGAATTAATGAGTGAAAATATTGGAAAGACTGTTAAGGTTTTATTTGAATCACTTAAACCTAATGGTGAGATTGCAGGTTTTACAGATAATTACTGTCAAGTATTTATAAAAGGTAGTGATGAACTTTTAGGGCAGATTGTTGATGTTAAAATTATTGATGCAACAAGAACTGCATTAAAAGGTGAGTTGGTAAAATAAATGAAACTATTTTTGATTACAAAAGTTGTTCCTTTTCTTTTACAACTTTTTGTAAGATTTATATATTTTACAAGTAAAAAAGAGTTTCATCATCCAAAAATAAATGATAAAGAGTCTTTTATTGTGGCTTTTTGGCATGGTGAGCTTTTAATGCAACCTTTTAATTATCAAAAATTAAAACCATCTGGTAGAGTTAGTGCTATGATTAGTGAGCACAAAGATGGAGAAGCTATAACAAAAACTGTAGAGTATTTAGGAATAGGCTCGATTAGGGGCTCAAGTACCAGAGGTGGTGCAAAAGCTTTAATTGGAGCACTTAAAGAATTGAAAAATAATAATGATATTGCAATTACTCCAGACGGGCCAAAAGGTCCTAGGCATTCAGTTGCAGATGGAATAGTAGCAATATCAAAGAAGAGTAATGCTAGAATTTTGATATTTAATTGTAAAGCAAATAAATATTGGCAGTTTAATTCTTGGGATAAGTTTATAGTCCCTAAGCCTTTTGGTAAATTAGAATTTTTTATTCAAGAACCTTTAGATATTAGTAGTTTAGATGTTCAAGAGGCAAAAGAGTTAATAAGAGAAAAAATGTTAGTTAATGCTATGAAATAAGAGGTTTTGCTCAAAATGTTTTCAAAAGAATCATTATATATAAATGCAATAAAATTTAGTAACCAATTAAAAGTTAACTATAAAAAGTTAAATAATGATGAAATTATTGAAACTAATAGCTCTACATTTATTGCAACTGATGATATCTTAGGAAGAGATATTGCTACAAAATTAAATAACCATGCCTCGGAAATAAATAATACTTATATCTCTACTCTTTTAATTGCAGATGATACAATATTATTGAGAAAAAAAGAAGTTAAATTAAGAGATTATGTAGTAACTTCTTTAAACAATGATTATAATATAGCTGTTTCAAAAAATACTTTGTTTGAAACACGAAATTATTTTGAAAAGTGTGGTATTGACTATATTTTTTCAGCTTATCATATTTTAAATTTACATATAGAACAAAACCCTTGTAATAATAATTTAGTTGTCTTACTTTTTAACAATCAAGCTTTTTGTATAGTTGTGAATGATTCAGGGCAGATAATTTATAATAAAAGATTTACTTTAACTGCTTTTGAGGATATTAAACAAAGTAAATTTTATGAAAATGAGGTTCTTGGGCAAAAACTTTATGATGAGGTTTATGCTTTAGAATTAGAAGAGCTTGTAAAAAATATAATTGAAGAATTTTATAAACAGGGAAAAAATATTTTTATAGAAAAAGTTTCTTTGCTTTATAATATAAGATATTTAACTGAAGCACAAATATCACAAATGAGTAGTGATCTGATGATTGATTTAACTTATCATCCTATTTCAGTAGATGAAGAGTTATATGAATTATCTAAAAGTACTCATAGTAATAAAAGTTTTATAAGACCTAGACCTAAACCTACAAATACCTTTAGAAATATGCTAATAACTTTAGTTATATTTCTTTTTTTATTTACAGTAAGTCTTTTTATTTTACCATATAATAAATGGTTAGGAATTGAGAAAAAAATAGAGAAAGTTGAAGAAAAAAAAGTAGAAAAGATAAAAGAAATAATTCTTCCCAATCATATAAAAAGTAATTCTATTATTGAATTTAAAGCTTTGGAAGCATTAGAAACTATCCCTTATGATGTTGTATTAAGAGAATTTATTTTAGATAGAAATAATATTATATTAGATGTGGATATGCTTAAAAAAGATACTTTTATTAAGGTTATTAAACCTGAATTAAAAAAATCTTATGAAAATGTTGATATTAAATTCAAAGAAGAAAATATTATTTTAAAAGCATTGATAAAAGCAAATAAATATCATAAGGAAATGAAAGGTAATACTTTTAAAAACTATAAAGATGTATATATCTCTAATGAATTTATGCCAATTATAGCAGTAACCGAACAATTAAAGATTTTATTTCCTACTAATACTATTATAAATTTTAAATCAAGTTCTAAAGATAAGTTTAATACTTTTAACTACCTTATTAACTTAGTTGTTAAGTCTCCTTTAGAGTTTTTCAAACTTATTGATACTTTAAATAATGAATTGTATTCTATAAATATAACATATCCAGTTAATTTCATAAAAACTGAAGCTGGTATTGAAATAGAGTTTACATTACAATTTAACCAACCAATATAGTTGATTAAAATTGTATTACAAATTTAACACCCTCTTTAGAGTTTTCTAGTTTTAAATTACCATTAAAGCTATTTTTTATAACAATTTTTACCATGTACAAGCCAATTCCTGTTCCTTCTGCTTTTGTTGTATAGTAAGGGTCAAATATTTTTTCAAGATTATTTTCTTCTATTCCTCCCGCATTATCTGTAATAATCAAATAATTTTTGTTGTCTTTACTATAAGTAATTAGTTCAATCTTTCTATTTTCTATTTCTCTTTCATTAAAAGCTTGAATAGAGTTTGTAATAAGATTTATAAGTACTTGAGACAACTCCATTTCTACTCCTTTTAAGGAGAAATTAGATTCTATTTGCATCTCAAAATCAACATTATTTTTGCCAATTTGTGATTTTAATAATTCATAGGTAGCTTCTATAACTTTTTTTATTTCAAATGAGTGTTTATCTTTATCTGGATTAAAAAAACTTAAAAAACCATCAATAGTATCTCTCATATAGTGTATCTGTTTCTTTGTATTTTCTGAAAAATCTTCTATTATTTCATCATCAATTTCACCATGTTCATATGAAAACTTTATATCATCACAATATAGTGATAAAACGTTTAATGGTTGTTTTAATTGATGTGATATAACTCCTATCATTTCTCCAATACTGGCCATTTTTGTATTATGTACAACTAATTTATTTGCTTGGTCAAGAGAACTTCTTATTTCTTTATTTTTATTAAATAGTTCAATATATGCCTTTAGTTTAGAAGTTAATAATACATCATCAATTGGTTTTGAAATATATTCTATTGCACCTAAATCATAACCTTTTTTTTGATATGAATCTTTATCATAAATTCCTGTAATAAAAATGATTGGTATATCTTTTAATTTATCAATACCTTTAATATATTCAGCAAATTGAAAACCATCTACATCAGGCATTTGTATATCACATAGTATTAAGTCAACAGGATTCTTCATTAAGATACTTACTGCATCATTTGCATTTAAAGCAGAATATATATTCACATTAAATTCTTCTATTAAAAGTTCAAGAGAATAGATATTTTCTTGAACATCATCTATAATTAATACTGAAAATTTATCTTTCATAATATATCCTTTTTTAATTCATTTATAGTTTCTGTAATACTTTTGTCTCTGTCAATCAAAAATAATTTTTTATTGAAGTTATCATTTAAAGTATTAAAAATTGTATGGTCGATACTACTTTTATCAACAATAATTTTTTCAAAATTTTCTATATCTATATCATTTAGTTGATCTAATTGATTAATTTGCTTTACATTAAAAAACTTGTTTAAATGCATAACATAAGAAAAAAAAGTTATGGCATTGGAGTTGAAAACTAAGATATCTTTTTTTGATTCTTGAACTTCTTCTTTTTTATAGTTTCTCATTACATCAAGTTCATCTAAATGTTTTAATTCATTAAGATTTTTTGGAATAGTTACATAAAAAGTTGAACCAATGTTTTCCTTACTTTTTACAAATATTGAACCATTCAAAAGTTTTAATAATTCTTTAGATATTGATAATCCTAAGCCTGTTCCGCCATATTTTCTTGTAGTAGTACTATCTGCTTGTTTAAATCTATCAAAAATATGTTCTAATTTTTCTTGTGCAATTCCTACACCATTATCTTCTACACTAATCATTATATTGCTATCTTCATCTTTTACGCTAAGTTTTATATAGCCTTTATTTACAAATTTTATTGCATTACTTAGAAGGTTTTTAACTATTTGTTTTATTTTATTATTATCGCTGTAAATTTCTTTGATATTTTCATCAAAGTTAAAGATAAAATCTATACCTTTTTCTTCTAATTGAGGTAAAAAAATATTTTGAATTTCTTCTAAAGACTCTTTTAGGTTTACTTTTTCATAGTGAACTGTAGTTCTTCCTGATTCTAACCGAGATATATCTAAAATATCATTTATAAGATTTAATAAATAGTTCCCACTACTATTTATGATTTCAATATTTTTTAGATTTCTTTCATTTAGAGAATTATCTTTATTCTTTTTCATAACAGATGAAATCAAATTTATAGAGTTTAGAGGAGTTTTTAATTCATGACTTATGTTCGCTAGAAAATCATCTTTTGCCTGATTTAATTCTTTTAGTTTTTGTACATTCATACATGAATCTATACTAATATTTAATTTTTTTATTAAGCTTTCAAACATTGAAATAAAAAAGCCATAATCAGTTTCGAGATTTTTAGAAATAAGAAAAATTGAACCATATTCTAGTCTTATGATAATAACTACTTTTTCTTCTTCTTCAATAAAATTAATTTCTTTTTTATATTCATCATAATCCTCAGCACAGAATTTATCAATTTTACCAAAATAACTAAATTCTTTATTCTTAATACAATAAGAGCCATACGTACAATAGCTTTCTGAAACAAAAACTTTTAAAACTTCATACATCATTTTTTTTAAATCAAATGAATTACCAATAGCACTATAACATTTAAAAGCAATCGCTAAATTTTGAACTAACATAATACACCTACTACACAAGTTTTATTATAAAGATTTATATATTCATTACCATTATTTGCAATTTCCCCAAGACTTAATGCTCCAAAAATGAGTTTGTCATTACTTTGTTTTTTTATATGGTTAAGTTCTTCAACAAAATCTTTTCCTAAATAAGTTGATCTTGAAATGCAATCAAAAATTGCAATAGCCTGAATATCATCTTTTTGTATATTTTTACAAGCTTTATTAACAATATTTTTTGAAGCATTTAAGAGATACTCTTTATTTCCTTTTAAAATATTTATTGTAGAGTTTTGTTCTATATCACCAATTAAAATTATATTTTCATCTTCATCTAGAAATATAGGATCTCTTACTATTATTTCTTCATCAAATTTAATAATTCCTAGGGGATAAGATTTACAAACATCAAGAAAATTATCTTTAGTGATTTTTATTTTACAATCTTTTTCTATAACTTCTTTATATGCTTTAAAAGCTTTTGAGAAATTTAAAGATTTAAGGCAGTTTTTATCACAGGAAGAAACTAAAAAAGGTCCCTCTAAATATTGCCAACCATTTTCTACTGCAATATTAAGTTTTAAATTCATTGATATAACTAAGGCTGAATCTTGATAAATACCAGAGTTTGAAAAGATTATAGGCTCTTGTTTTAAGGTAGATTTCCCTGCTCCTCCTCCTACAATTTTACTGTTTAAAGGTAAAACTTGAAAAGTTGACTCAAGAAACTTTGTAATATAACTACTTAGACCATCAACTATTATTATAAAAGAAGAGTGTTTATGAAAGTTTTCTTTTTTTAAATAATCAATATTATTCATATCTTCAATTAAATTCATTTGACTATTTAGGTTTAGGGTATAAATAACTAAACCTTCTTTTAGATGTTTGTTATCAAATATTATTTCAGGGACAATAGCCCCTACAAATTCAATATTTAAACTATTTAATTGTTCTAAATCAAATATTGTGTTTTCAGCTACTAGAATAAGGTATTTATTACTAAATTCAAGTTTTGAATTTAATAAATGAATCATATTTTCAAAATATTGTACTTTCTTCATAATAAAACTCTTTTTTTTATATTTAATTATAATAACATATAGTATTGTAAAAATATCAAAAAATTTTATTTATTAATACTTTTATAGTATTATTTGTTACTATAATTTCATTTAGGAGGGTAGAATAATTAATTTATTCTATTATATATGATGATAAGTTTAATTGAAAAATTCAAAAATAGTATAGGTTATATATTATTTAAAAAAGTTTATTTAACATATTTTGTTTTTATGTTTTTATTTGTATCTTTTCAAATTTTTACAGAATATAGAAATGAAAAAAAACAAATAACAAAAATATTTCAAAAGATAGAAAATGTATATAAAAATATATTAATAGAGAATGTAAAGCAAAGAAATATTAATGCTTTAATAAATCTTGCTAATGCAATTGAATCTACTACAGACATTACAGGGATATCAATTATAAATGAAAAAAGGAGTTTTATTTTTTTAGATGGAGTAGTTAGTGAAGATATAAAGAATCTTGAGCCAATTATCCGTTTAGAAGGTTTAACCTATGCCTATTCAAATAATTTATTAACCCATACAATAGAGTTTAAATTAAAAGAACAAAACTACTATATCTTTCTGTTTATAGATTTAAATGAAGTATATATTAATTTAGAAGAATCAATTTTTCTAATTTTACTAAATATCATAGCAAGTATGATTTTATTAGGTGTATTATTTTTTATTTTCTCTTCAAAACATTTAATTAGACCCTTAAATACAATTATTGCTGCAACTAAAAAGTTTGATGTTGTTGAGCATGAAACAATAGAGATTGATCTTAAAGAAATAGAAAAGAATGAACTTCATAAGCTTGCAGGTACATTTAATAAAATGTCAAAAAGGATTAATGAAGCATATATTAATATGCAACAGTTAACAATGATTAGAGAAATACAAAAAAATAAATTAGAACAACAGAAAAAAGAGTTGCAAGATGCAAACAAAGCAAAAGATGACTTTATGGCAAATATGAGTCATGAATTGAAAACACCTTTAAACTCAATTAATGTAATCAGTAATGTAATGATGAAAAATAGAAGAGGTGTTTTTGATGAAAAAGAAATTAAAAATTTTGAAATAATTAATAAATGTGGAAAAGACTTGTTATTTTTAATAAATGATGTTTTAGATTTATCAAAACTAGAAGCTGGGGAAATTATTTTAAATAATGATAGAGTAGATATTAAAGATATAGGAGATAGTATTTATGATATGTTCATCGAACAAATGAATGAAAAGAATCTTGATTTTATATATGAGGTTGATGAGTCTATAGGCTATATTTTTAGTGACAAGGATAGAATTAAACAAATAGCAAAAAATTTATTGAGTAACTCTTTAAAGTTTACAGAAAAAGGGAAAATCAAATTTATTATAAGAAATGATGATGAAAATATAAAAATGATAATTGAAGACCAAGGAATTGGTATTGCAAAAGAGAAATTATCTCATATTTTTGATAGGTTTAAACAAGTAGATGGTAGCACAACTAGAAAATATGGTGGAACAGGATTAGGGTTAGCTATATGTAAAGATTTAAGTAAGTTATTAAAAGGAGATATCTCTGTAACAAGTGAAGAAAATGTAGGTTCTAGATTTATTGTTACTATCTCTAAAAATAAAGAACTTCTAAAAGGACTTGATACTTTAGAATTAAAAGCAGATTCAAAAGATAAAAAAGAAGATATAGAAGAAGTATTAATGGAAAATCAAATAGAAATATTAGATGAAGAAAAAAAAGAGATTTATATTTTAAATAATGACCCTATTTTATTTTTTAATTTAATAATACAATTAAATAAAAAATATTTAGTAAAGCAGGTATCAAGTTTTGAAGAGTTTAAAAAGTTTAAAGATAAAGAAAGTAAGATTTTAATTGATATTTCAAAACTAAATGAAGAAGAAAAAGAGTTTTTAGTTGATGAGTTCAAAGGAGAACTTATTGTTATTTATGAAAATAACTTAGAAAATGATATTAAAGAAAAAGCTATCAAAACTTATGAAAAAACATTAATTAAAGATGGATTGAAGGATATCTAATGGAAAGTACAATTAATATAAAAAATTTAAAAGTCTTATATGTCGAAGATGAAGAGTTAGCTAGGGAAAAGTTAGGTAAGTTTTTAAAAAGAAGATTTACTGATGTTCAGTTATGTGCAAATGGTTTGGATGGTTTTTTTGCTTTTCAAGATGCATTTAATAAGAATGAAAAATTTGACTTGATTATCAGTGATATTAATATGCCTAAAATGGATGGCTTAGAAATGCTTGAAAAAATAAAAGAAATTGATAGTAAAGTTCCAACAATGCTTATTACGGCAAGAACAGAGACTGAACAAATGTTAAAAGCAATTTCTTTGCATATAGATAGTTATATTTTAAAACCAATTGATTTGAATATAATAAATGGAAAACTTGATAGGATTTGCACAGATATTTTCTATCAAAAAAATTATGAAGTACAGAAAAAAGAACTTCAAACCTATTTAGATATCTTAAATCAAGAAGCAATAGTTTCAAAAACAGATTTAAGTGGTAAAATAACTTATGTAAATGATGGCTTTTGTGAGATTACAGGTTTTACAGAAGATGAACTAATTGGAAAATCACATAAAGTAATAAGACATCCAGAGGTTTCAAAAGATTTTTTCAAAAATCTATGGGAAACTATTCAAAGTGGTAAAGTGTGGAGTGGTACTTTTAAGAATTTAGCAAAAGATGGCTCTACTTTTTTTGTAAATACAAAAATAATACCTATTTTTGATAGTTCAAATAAAAAAATAGAACAATATATAGCTATAAGATTTCTTGTGACTGAAGAGGAACTAAAAAAAAGAGAAAACTTTAAAAGATTTTTAGAACAAATAACAGAATATAAAAAGAAAATTGGAACTTTATCTAAAGAAAAAGAAGAATTGTTTCAAAGACTACAAGAGTCTTCAAACACTATTAAATCTCTTGATTCTCGAGCACAACAAATAGAAATGAAAAGAAAACAATTATTAAGCCAATTAGAAGCCTATGAACGTAACAATTTAGAATTTGATAAACTAAATTTAATGACTAGACAAGATAAAACAAAGCAATTTGAGCAAATGTATGAAGCTTTAAATGCTTTAAAAAGTGTTAATAGAAAACATGAAAAACATATTAAGGATATGGAAGTAATGTTGGCAGAAAAAACTGAAGAGTTAGATTCTTTTATTAAAAAAGATCTTGAAAATAAAAAAAGAATAAATGATTTAAGAGATTTAGTTACTAATTTTCAAGAAGAAATTGAAGAGTTAAAAAAACAACATCATAAACGAAGTTTATTTTAACCTTTTATATAAATTCTACAACCTACATTTGGGATTGTTTCAATTAAATCGTAGTGCAGTTTTGACCTTAATCTATAAATAAGGGTTCTTAATGTACTACTTGAAACAATATGTGTATTCCAAATCTTATATTCAATCTTTTCAAAAGATACAATTTTCCCTTTTTCTTCAATAAGAATTCTTAAAAGTTTTCTTTCTTTTAATCCAAGTTTTATATATAATTCTTTGTAGTATAATTTATCTAGTTCTTCATCATAAAAATATTGATATCCCAAATTTAAAAGTTTCTTATCTATTTTTGTTTTATCACTATTTTTTGATTTGTATAGTCCTAATAAAATATTTGATTTTAATTCTTCTCTTTTAAATGGTTTTATCAAATAGCTAATAGGGTTGGTTCTAATTGCACGATTTATTGTTTCCTCATCGGAATATGCTGTTGTAAAGATTATTGGTATAGTGTAACTATTTTGAATCTCTTTAGCTATATCTATACCATCTTTATCTCCTCCTAAATTTATATCCATTAAAATTAAATTTGGAGAATTCTTTTTTACACTTTCTAGTGCACTTTCATAATCTGTAGCAATATCTGTTACTTCATAATCAAAACTTTCTAATGCTTTTTGAATTTCTAAAGCTACTATTGTTTCATCTTCTACTATTAATATTTTATTTTTACTCATATTCAATCTTAATTATTTTTAAAATGATAACATTTTTATGTCACAGGTATGTCACATATTTTCTTTCAAAAAAACCTTTTTAAAAAATTTTGATGCAAGTCTTGGATTATATGAGATTATTAAAAAAGGAATATTAACATTACCATATGCTGATAATTCTTTTTCAACATTTACTCCTCCAAGCTTTTGAAATAGTTTTAAATGGTCTTTTCTTATACCTGATAAAGCAATATCTACATCATTATTGATAAAAACATTATAGATACCATTCATTAGATATTTAAACTCTTGATTTAATCCTTGATTTCTTGTTTTTACAATATTCCTTGAGATTTCTCCTATTTTTTTATAAGTGTTTCTAAATTCGTCAAAATTTACTTTTTCTTCTGTTGGAAGTTTGTTATTTGAATCAAATATAAATCTGATTGTTCCTGAAATTTGATTGTTTGTTGTACAATATATTATTGCTGAGCTTTTATCAAAAAGGTCAAAGTTTAAGCCTTTTATTTTATCAGGACACTCTTTATCATAAGAAATTTCATGATAAACATCACTTCTTAATTTAAAAACCTCAATTAATTCTTCTGTATTTTTAATTAAATTTATATTAGAGTATTTATCTTCCCATTTGAGTTTCTTATTAAAGTTTATGGTCTCTTCAATAATTTCCTCAAGAAAAATTCTTTTTTTAAATATTTCTAAGGCTTCTTTTTGTTGTTCATTAAATTGTTCAGGAAGATAATTTGATTTTGAAATAGTTTGATTTACAAAATCTTGTAAATAGTTTATTGAAATGTTTTTATTTAAGTAACTCATGTTTGTCCTTTTTTAGACAAACTATATATGTTCTATGTCACATGTAGTGTTACAAAATAATTTCTATTCTTTATCCTCCCAAATTATTTTAGAAAATACCCCTTTTGTAGTATCTATGAAAATATTTCCTTTTAGCTGTTTTCTTGCTAAGGTATCAACAAGTGTAAGCCCTAAAGAATCATGAACTTTTTCTTTGTTATATCCTATTCCATTATCTTTTACTATAAGAGTAATTAAATTGTTTTTCTTTGTAAGAGTAATAGATATCTTTCCTATAAGATTAGGAAATGCATATTTAAAAGAGTTTGTTAATAGTTCATTTAATATTAAACCACAATAAATAGCTTGTTCCATTCTTAGGTTTGTTTTTATATCTATTTTTATATCTACATCTTTTTTATAACTTTCTTTCACTTCTTCAATTAAAACTTCAAAATACGCATAAGTATTTATATGTGAGATATTATCTTGTTTATATAAGAGTTCATGTAAGTGACTCATTGCATTAATTCTATTTTGAATAGTAAGTAAAATATCATTTAACTTCTCATTTTTTACTTCATCATTTTGAAGACGTATTAGTGAAACTATAGTTTGCATATTGTTTTTTACTCTATGATTAAGCTCTTTTAACAGAAGCTCTTTTTCTACTAATGTTTCTTTTAAATCTTTTGTTCTTTTGTTTACTTCTTTACTTAATCTTTTTGTTTCACTTTCTTGATGTTTTAATAATCTTTGATTTGCTTCATTTTTTTGTTTTTGTAACTTATTAATTTTATTAGCTAAAGCAATTGAAAAAATTATAGCCTCTAAAACAAAAGAAGTTTCAACAAAATATGGAAAATATTGATAAATATTAAATACTCCAGCACTTGATAGGAACATTGCTAAGCCAGATAGTAAGAAAATAGACCAACCAAAAAGAATAAAGTAAGCTTGTGTATTCTTTTTTAATGCAGCATATATTGTAAGGGACATTAAATATACAAGTAAAAGCATAGTTAATATATTTCTATATTTATCATATGAATTAGTAAGTAAGAAAAAGATTATAGATAAAATAAGTATTAGAATATAAATATTTAAAAATCTATTATTTTTTGGGTATTGTTTTGTATGTAAGAATTCTTTTGTAAAAAAAGCTAAAGCTAAAATAGGAATAGCAACAATTACAGAAGCAAAAATAAATACATTTTTTATTAGATAACTTTCTAAAATGTAAGTTGTAGCTAATCCTACATATAAAGAGTGATGAATAATTATTCCAATAATATAAAGAACATAATATAAGTAACTTACATCTTTTGTAAAAAAATATATAAATAAATTGTATATGGCTAATATTAGCATTGCTCCAAAAAATAGACATAAAATAGCTTGATGTTTTAATTCTTTACTTAAAAAGTTTGAATTCTCCCATAAATTAATTTTTACTATTAGTGGAGTTATTTCTGATTTAGCTTTTATATAATAGGTCTTCTTGCTAAATGGTTCTAGTACTATTTGAAATGTTGAATTAATTGTATTAGTATTTTTATCTTTAAAAAATAAACCTTTTTGTATCTTTCTATAATTATTGTCAGGCGAATAAAACTCTATGTGAGTGGTTAATGGGTTATCATATTCTAATATTTTTAAAATTTTTTTTTCAGTTTCATTTTTTAGTGTGAATTTTATCCATACATTAAAAGCAGGTGAATACCCAAATCCTACCATTTTTTTATCATTATTTCTAAAGTTTATGTTCTCTTTTTTAATATCTAATATTGAAAGATTTTGGGTAGAATCAATATATATTTGTGAAAATCTTAAAAGATCTATTTTTTCTATTTCTGAATAAATAGGTAATGTTTTTGAGAATAAAGGATTAAAAAGTAAAAGAACTAATATTAATAATTTTATATGCATATAGTCAAAGTCCTATTTTTTTCTAATTATACAGAATATTGATTAGTATATTTATAAAAAATAAGTAAAATATTATGAAAAGATTGAATTTCATTTTTACCTATAAAAATTATATTGTTTTAAGTTTTATCTGTTACAATTTCACTCTTAAAGATATTTCAACAGTATTACTATTTGGGGTATCGCCAAGCGGTAAGGCACTGGTTTTTGGTACCAGCATTCGCAGGTTCGAATCCTGCTATCCCATCCATTTATCGATTAGCGCGGAATAGAGCAGTCCGGTAGCTCGTCGGGCTCATAACCCGAAGGTCGTTGGTTCAAATCCAGCTTCCGCAACCAATTTCAAATAGTTTTTTTTATCTCTGAAGCACTTTTTATTATGTCTACCCCATATTTCTGTCTAAGTATTTGGATTTTATTACTAAGTTCTCTTTTTTTTATGTCTGATTCATATTCAAAAATATTATAAGTATACTCATTTGGATTTGAAAAATTATAAACTGTTAGATTTAATTGAATTATCCCATGATTATGGTGCGTATCATTTTTTTTAAATAAATTTATCATACTTTTTTTAAAGTCTTCTTCATTAAATATTCTATTTACATTTATAAAGTCTTTAGCTTTTAAATTTGATTCATATTTGATTTTTATAGCATAAGAAAGAGGGTTTTTATCAGTTTTTTTTACAATAAAACATAAATATCTACTTAATATTAGAACTCTTCTTTCAAGTTCTTGTCTATCATAAATAGCATCAAAACTTCTACCTATACCAATAGATTTTTTATCCCTTTGAAGGTTTAATTTATTATCTTCTATTCCACAGACTCTATTATAAAGTTCAATACCAGGCTTTTTCCAAGAGTAAAATAGTTCTTTTTTATTCTCAATATTACCTAAAGTTTTTATTCCATAACCTTTTAATCTTTCATGAAATTTTTTTCCAATACCTGGAAATTCTTCAATAGGAATATTTTTTATATAGTTTTTTATATCTTCTTTTTTTACAAGTTTTATCCCATCTGGTTTAGCATGCTCAGTTATTAATTTTGAAAGGTATTTTGATGAAGCTATTCCTATTGAGATAGGTAAATCAAGTTCTTCTTTGATTTTTTTCTTTAAATTAAATGCAAACTCTTCAATCTCTTCTTCTTTTATATAGCCACTTAAATCCCCAAAGAATTCATCAATAGAGTATTGTTCAACTAAAGGGATTTCTTTTTTTAATAAATCAGAGAGTTTCTTTGAAAGTTCATGATATAAAGGGTAGTTTGGAGCAATCATTTTTAAGTTTGGGCATAACTTTAAAGCTTCGTTTACACTCATTGCTGTTTTTATTCCGTAAGCTCTAGCTTCATAAGATGCTGTAGTGATGATTCCTCTTATTCTTCCGTTTTCATCTACAAAGTATTCTTTAAAACTTTTTTCGCCTTCATTTGTTAGAATTGTGCTAACAAAAGCTCCACCATTTTCACTTATATGTCTAAGCTCTTTTTTACTAGAAAATATATTTAGATTACTTCGTCCTCCTACGGCAGTAGGAATATTTTCTAAACTTTTATCAATAGTTCTGTGGGCTGATACAAAGAAACAGTCTAAATCTAGGTGTAAAAACATAAAATAATTATAGCAAAATATATTTCATTTTGCAATAGTATTTCAAATGGTAATATTAGAAATTAAATCAATATCATTATCTACAATAATTATCACATCAATACAATATGAAATATCAAGTTTTTTTATTTGAAGATAGTATTCAATACTTCTTTTTAATTTAGAGAGTTTACTTGGAGTAATATTATTTATAGCTGTTTCATAATCAAGGGCAGATTTTACTTCAATGAAGTGATAGATATTATTCTTTTTAGCAATAATATCTATTTCTCCAAGTTTTTTTGCAAAGAAATTTGTTTCTATAATATAAAAATCATAGTCTTCTAAATATTTACAAGCTTTTTGTTCTGCTAGTTTCCCTTTTTCTTTAGAAGACATCTTATATCAACCTCCACCAACAAACTGAAGAAGTTCTAATTTATCATTCTCTTTTGGTTGATAACTATTCCATTGCTCTTTTTTTACAATTTCCATATTTACAGCAGCAGCCATTACTTTTTCTTCTATTTTTAGTTTATCTATAATTGTTTGTAGTGTAGAGTTTGCATCAAAAGTTTTTTCTTCACCATTTACAATAAGATTCATTTTATATCCTTATTTTTAATTTTTAGTTTAACAGTTTATTTTCATAATAATCAAATGAAAAATAGTTACACTTTTATTTTAAGAATAGAAAACTAAAAAGTTTCCCATTCATCATCATTTTCTGTATTATTAGCTTTAATAACTTCTACTTTTTTTTCTTTATTTTCTTTTTTTAAAACTGAAGTTTCTTTTTCTTTTTTTATAGTTGTTGTTTTTTCATGTTTTTTTATTTTGACACTATTTTTATTTAGAAACTCTGATTTATTAGCTTCTTGTACAATATTTATTGCCATTTGTGAGGTCTGATTTGCAATGTCACTTGTGTTACTTGCAATATGTGCATTTTCTTGAGTAGCTTTATCTAATTGTGCAACTGCATCATTTATTTGAGCAATTCCTGTACTTTGTTCCTTAGATGCTGTTGTAATATCAACGATTAAAGTATTTGTTTCTTGAACTTTAGTATTAATAGTTTGATAACCTTCTATCATTTTTTGAGAAATTTCTTTACCACTATTTGCTTTTAATGTAGCATTTTCAACAATAGTTTTTATCTCTTTTGCTGCGTCTGCACTTCTATTTGCTAGGTTTCTAACCTCTTGTGCTACAACTGCAAAACCTTTTCCAGCTTCTCCTGCTGTTGCTGCTTCTACTGCTGCATTTAATGAAAGAATATTTGTTTGGAATGCTATTTGGTCTATTACTGTAATAGCTTCAGCAATTAACTGTGTTTGTGAGTTTATATCTTCCATTGCTGAGGTTGTTTGTCCTGCTAATTCTTGTCCTGTTTTTACAGAATTACTTAATTCTTGAGTATAATTTGCCATTTGAGCTATATTTTCTGAAGTATTTGTAATTGTACCAGTAATTTCTTCTAGTGCAGCAGCTGTTTCTTCTAAAGAAGCTGCTTGTTCATTAGAACTAACACTTAATTGTTCTACATTATTTCTAAGAGTTTCTGCATTTTCATTCATAGTGTTACCATTTTGTAAACTATCAAGTAACATTTTATTGATTATCTCACATAATTCATTTAAAGTTTTTGCAACTTCACCTTTAGGTGTTTGAATTTTTTCTCTAAAATCTCTATTTTTAAAACTAACTAATACCTTATTTAGTTCATTAATATCATTATGAACATTTCTCTCCATAATTTCAAGCATTTCATTAAAGATTATTTGTAGCTCTTTTAGTGCTTCATTTTGAGTTGTTTTAGTGATTTTTTTATCAAGATATCCTGCTTTTACTTCTGCAACTACTCTTTTTACATCATCAATTAATACAGAGTCTTCTTCAATCAAAGTTTGTGTTTTTTTGATATTTTGATTTACTTCTTTTGACATTGTACCAATCTCATCTTTACTACTATCATCAAGTAAGTCTATATTATTTTGTTCTTTATTAAGATATTTGAAAAAACTTAATAGTCCATTTTGGAATTTTTCAAGAGGATCAAAAATACTTTTCTTTGCAATTACAAGCATAACAAAGGCTAAAATAATCATAATTATAAAAATAATTATAATATTTGTAATCATAGTTTCAAATATTTCTTCTTCAGTTGAAGACTTCATTTCATTTATTGAAGTTGTAATATTATCTACATAAGCTCCAGTTCCAATTATCCAATCCCACGGTTCAAATTTAATTACATATGAGAATTTTGGCTGCGGTTTTTCAAATCCGGGTTTAGGCCATACATATCTTACTAAGCCTTCATTATCTCCATCAGAAGTAGCTTTAATCATTTCTTTAAAAACATAAACACCATTTGGGTCTTTATTTTCTGATAAATCAGTACCATTTAATGCTGGTTTAATAGCATGCATTATCATATTTGGATGAGAATCATTTATCCAATAATAACCATCTTTCCCATATCTAATCGCTTCAATTGCTTTTACTGCTGCTTGTTTATACTCTAATGTATTTTCTGGATTTTCTTGGGCTCTCTTGTAGAAGGCTTCTACTGTTTTATATGCAATTTGCACATAACTTTTAAGTTCTTCTTCTTTTGCTTTAAAAGCTTGCTGCTCAAACTCATTTGTTATTTTATCTGAGGTTTTATATAAAGCTATATTTGATTCAATTAAGATTATTACAGAAACAATTACAATTGAACTTATAACTATTAGTAGTAATTTAGCTTTTATGGATAGATTTTTCATTATTTTCCTTTTGCTAAGAAGTTTAATGTAAAATTATACATAAAAGTTAATGTAAAGAACTTTATCAAAATATTATTTTTATTAAATGTCATTTTTTGATATATAAACTTTTGAATCTATCTCCCATTCCAGTAGGCTCGATAAGCATCTTTACTTTTTGTAACTCTCTTAAATAATTATTTTCAGAACTATTATCTTTAAGTATTTCTAATAGATTTATAATCCCAAATTCAATTAAAGTATTCATTTGAGTATTGTATTGAATATCTTCTATTTTATTATTTTTAAATAAATCTATTAAATGAGTAAAAAATACGTCATAAGTAAGGTCAGAATTTTTAAAATAATTTTCTAATCTAATGTTTGTTTCAAAGATTGGTAAAACTTTATGCTTTGAATAAATTCTTGCGGAAAAATCATTTCTAGGAAAGTTATCCCCATAATCAAAACTAAGAAAATGAAAATGTGATATATTTTTACAAAGAGTATCTATAAAGTTTTTATATTCTAAACATACTTCCCCTTTTGTAATATTATATTTCCTACAATGATTTATAATATCTAAATCTATACACTTTTTAAAAGATATTTGATTGTTTTTTACAAAGGCTTGTTTTAATTCAGAGTTTTCTGTAAAAACTAAATCACAAGGAAATGCATCAAAAATCTCATTTGCTATAATAAAAGCATTTTCTAATTTTAAATCTTCGATATTATTATAATGTTTAAAATTTATTGCATCTGCAAAACATTCTTTTAAATATTTTTTTTGTACTTCTTTAAGGTTTTCAAATCTTTCCACAATAGCAAAATTTAAACTTTCTAAAAGTTTAGGTTTTAAAGTATAAATAAATTGAATAATATCAGCTAAAAGATATCCGTGGTGAGCACCAATTTCTACTATTGTTGTATTTTTGGGTAAATTACTCTTTTCTATTTCATCAACAATCTTTTTAGCAATACTTCCCCCAAAAAAACTGGAAGTTGAGACAGAAGTAAAAAAGTCACCTTCTTTTCCTATAGTTTTATAATTACTATAATAAGCATCTTTATCATAAAGCCAATTGTTCATATATTGGCTAAAAAGTATATTTTGATTCATTTTTGAAGTTTATCTAAAAAAAATTAATATTAAATATATAGTTTCTGTAACTACAATGTAAATGATTTTTGATATAATATCAGCTAATCAAAATTATAAAATATAAAGGAGTAGCCCAATGGAAAAAAGAACTAAAATTTTAGCAACATTAGGGCCAGCGAGTAATAGTGTTGAAATGATAGAAGGTTTAATAAAAGCAGGAGCAAATATGTTCAGGCTGAATTTTTCTCATGGTGATCATGAATATCATTCAACTACTTTAAAAAATATTAGAAAAGCAATGAATAATCTTAATACTACAATTGCAGTTTTACAAGATATTTCTGGACCAAAAGTAAGAATAGGGGAATTGGAAGAACCTTTTAAACTTTTTAAAGGTGATGAAATAACTTTTATAAAAAATGATATTGTAGGATATAAAGAAGCTGATAAAAAATATGTAGTATCAATTAATTATCCTGACTTACTAGACAAGGTAAAAGAAGGAGAATATATTTACTTATATGATGGAACAATTAGAGCAAAAGTAATAGAAACTGGTGAAGAGATAAAAGCAGTTATCGAGAATCAGGGTACTTTAGGTTCTAAAAAAGGAATAAACTTCCCTAATACAGTAATAGATATAGATGTTATTACTGAAAAAGATAAAGCAGATATAAAATGGGGAGTTGAAAATAAAGTAGACTACTTTGCTATTTCTTTTGTTCAAAATAAAAATGATATTGAAAATGCAAGAAAACTTTTAGGTAATTATAAGGGAAGAATTATTGCAAAAATTGAAAAGTTTGATGCTGTACAAAATATTGATGAAATTATAGAAGTAAGTGATGGAATAATGGTTGCAAGAGGTGATCTTGGAATTGAAGTCCCATATTATGAAGTTCCAACTATTCAAAAAAGATTAATAAAAAAAGCAAACCAAGCTTGTATTCCTGTAATTACTGCAACACAAATGTTACTTTCAATGACTGAAAATGAAAGAGCGACAAGAGCAGAAATTTCTGATGTTGCAAATGCAGTTTTAGATGGAACAGATGCTGTAATGCTTAGTGAAGAAAGTGCAGTAGGGATTGACCCTATAAATACTGTTGATACTATGGCACATATTATTAGAGAAACAGAGGAAATTTATCCTTTTGATAAGCATGACAAATTAGCTTATCATGATAAATTTGATGTTATTCAAGCAACTGCAACAAAGCTTGCAGATGATTTAAATGCAACTGGAATTATTGCTTTAACAAGTTCTGGTAAATCAGCAATGAAAATTTCAAGATATAGACCAAGAACACCAATTTATATCTTTACTCATAAAAGAAGAGTTTTAAATCCTCTTTGTGCAAATTGGGGTGTTCAACCAATTGCAAAAATAAAAGAAGCACAAGCTTCTAAGATGATTCATTCAATGCTTAAGCATTTAGAAGCAAAAGAGTTATTAAATAAAGATGGTATTTATATTGCAACAATTGGTTATCCAGTAGGACAACCAGGAAGTACAAATACTATTAAAATATTAACTCCATCAGAGATGGAATATTATTTAAATTTACCTACAATGAAAAAGAAGTAGAATAAAATATTATGGCAAAAGCCATAATATTTTAAATAACTTTTGCATATATTTCTAAAAGTTCAACTTGCTTTTCAAGTTCGTAAATTTTTACTTCTATTGATTTTATTTTTTGTGAATTAGCAAGGGTATCAACATCACTTTGAGTTTTTAATTGAGCATTTTTTTCTTCAATAATAATTTTTAATAAAGATTCATATAATTCAAAATCTTCTTTTGCAATTTTCTTTTTTCTTTCTAGCATATTGATTTTCGATATTTTTGTTTTATAAAAATTTTGTTCTTCTATGATTGTTGTATTTAAATTTAGTTTTGCTTTTAAGTACTCTATTCTTTGTGATTCAATATCATTGAAAGTTCTTACATCTAAAGGCATAGAAACAGATAAACCATAAGTTTTTGAATTTTCATCTAAAGAGTAGTTATTGTCTGTATCATGATAATGTGTATAGTCTAAATTAACATTTAAACTTGGGAGATATTGAGAAATAGTCATATCTTTTAGATAATCTTTTTGATTTATATCTGCTTTTGCTTTAGCTAATTCTAAAGAGTTGTCTAAAAAAGTTTCTTTATTTGTTAAACTAAGTGTTGGTAGTGTAAATCTTTTATATTCTTTATTTGATAAGTTATTAAAACTATTTTCTAATTCTTCTTTTTGATAATAAAGATCTGCTAATGAGTTTTTTATAGTATTTGCATCTAATATGGCATTATCTAAATAAGAAGTATCTAAAAAACCATTTAAAACTTGTTCTTTTTTTCTTTGAATATCAATGTTTGCATTTTTTAAAAGTAATTCATTTTTTTTAATATTTAAATCTAAAATATGCAGGTTAAATAAAATAGTAGTAGCTTGTTTTATAAGCTCTTTTCTTTGTGTTTCAATATCTAAACTGTTATATTTAAAATTTGCATTTGCATATTTTATAGCACTATAAATTCCTCCACTTTTAAAAATAGGTTGGTTTATAGAAATTATACTTTTAGCTGTATCATAAGTATCTGTATAGTTTTTTGAATAGCTAAAAGTGATTGGATTAATCCAATCTTTTTTTAACTTTGAGCTATTTTCTTCATTTTGTTTTTTATTAAAGTCAATGATATTTAATCTATCTTCAGAAAGAATATTTTCATCAACTTCATTTGCATTTAAAAAAGTAGTGAATAAAAGGAAAATAAAAAAATTTTTATTTAATTTTTGTAAGTGCATTTTCTAACCTCTTAAATCCTTCCTCAATCTCTTTTTTTGATATAGTTAATGGTGGTAAAAGTCTTAAAGTGTTTCTTCCTGCTTTTAAAACTAAAACACCTTCTTCAAAACATTTTGAAATAAGTGCTGTAAGAGTTTCATTGTCTTTTATTCTAAAACCTTTCATAAGTCCAATCCCAACTTTTTGAGTTAGTATTTCAGGGAATTTATTTTGAATTTCATTTAGTTTTTTATCAAAATAAATAATTATTTCATCAAGCTCCCCACTATTTTTATATGAGTCTAAAAGTTCTAATACCTTATTTGCTGCAGCACAACTTAAATAATTACCACCAAAAGTTGAACCATGGTCCCCTGGTTGAAAAATATCTTTGTGTTTTGTAATAACTGCACCAATAGGAACTCCTCCTCCTAAACCTTTTGCCATTGTAATAACATCTGGTTCAATTTCATAAAGATTTGAAGCTAAAAATTCACCTGTTCTATAAGCACCAGTTTGAACTTCATCAATTATTAATAAAATACCTGCTTCTTTTAAGAATTTTGCTAGTTCTTGAATATCTTTTTTTTCAAAAGGTTGTACTCCACCTTCTCCTTGAACAAGTTCTATCATAACAGCAACAGTTTCATCATCAATAGAGTTATAAATATCATCAATTCTTGCATCATATTTAAATCCATCAGGATATGGTGAAAAATTTGGACTATGCATAGAGCTTTGTCCCGTAGCTTTAACTGTTGTTATTGTTCTTCCATGAAAAGAGTGTTCTAAAGTAATTACTTTATATCTTTTTTTGTTGAATTTTGTTTCTCCATACTTTCTTGCAATTTTTATTGCACCTTCATTTGCTTCTGCTCCTGAGTTAGAGAAAAATGTTGCAACATCCATTTCTGAAAGTTGTGCAATTTTTTCAGCAAGTTTTGCTTGTGGTTCAATTGCATAAAGATTTGAAATATGAGTAATATTACTAACTTGTTTATATATTGCATCTGCAACTTCTTTATTTCCATGACCTACTGAAACTACTCCTATACCTGAAGTAAAGTCTATATAGTCTTTGTCTTTCTCATCAAAAAGTGTTGCGTTTATACCTTTTTTAAAGTTTACATAATTTCTTGCATATGTATGAAGTACATACTGTTTATCTAATTGTTCTACCATTTTTTTTCCTAAAATAATCTATAATATTTGAAAAAGATTATATCTAATAGTATATTTAATTTTAGTCATTTATAGCTTTATCATAATAACGATTTAAATCAAATAATCCAAATTGAAGTTTATTTTGTTTTTTAAATTGATTTGTAAACCAGTCATAATCTTCCCAAAAATCTGGATTTGCTCTATTTATTATAAATTTTGAAAGTTTTTTCTTTTGTTTTTTAGAATCTTGATAATCATAAATTAGATTGAAAAATTCATTTAAATCATCTTGTTTGACTTTTATAAAAATATTGGGATAAGAACCAACAAAACCTTCTATAAAATTAATTCTATCTTTTTTAGGGTTTAATCTAGAATCTTCATTAAACATTAATGCCACATTATCATGCCATCTATTTATAACCATAGAGTAAACTAGATTTTCATTATTGTTTAATTCAATTTTAATATAGGCTAGATTCGTTTTATCATCTGTATGATATTGAATAAATCTTGAGTTATTTGGTAAAGTCAACATTTTTAAGCTAGTTTCAATCTCTTCTTTTGTTTTGTACTTTCGTAAGATTTTTGTATTTTTATAGTCCTTTTCAATAAAGTTTATTTTATCTTTTTTAATATTTAGCTCTTTAAATAGTTTATCTATAAACTCATCTTTATAATCTTCTGTTGAATATTCAATGTTTGGTTCATTATTTGAAGGTATATAAAGGGCAAAGTGTTTAGCTAACCAACCTTTATACCAAGAATTAAAATACTCTCTTCGTGAATTTTTTGGTAAAAATTCTAAGAAGTTTGTTTCCCCTTCAATTCTTAGTCTATCCATATGCTTTCTTACTAAAAACTGATGGGAAGTACTTCCAAAAATATCAAAACCAGCAACTAGAGAATAATATAATCTTTCAAGTAAAGGAAAGTCAATAAGCCATAAAGTTTTTGGAGTATTCCCTAAAGCTCCTTTATGAACGGAAGCTGAATCAAAATGTCTATAAATAGTTAGTATAGAATCATTTTTTTCTTTATTTCCTTTCCAAATATTTTCTAAAGAAAGACCATCTTTATAATACTTTTTATAGATTTTATTTTTATTATTAAAATATATTTCAGCTTGTTGATAGTTTTTAATAATAGTAAAAGTCTCCAATAAATCAGGATTTTCTCCGTACTTATTTGGAATAGACAAGTTTTTAAGATTTTTATTTAAATAAGAAGAATCTTTTACTGCAAGGTCTGAATTTGGATCCATAAACATAACCCAGAAATGATCATTTATTACATTTAATGCAATTTGCCCTTTACAAACAGGTCCTCTAATATAATTCATAATGAAATAGTGGATATCATCAAGAAGAAACTCATATCTACTCTTTGCTGGAATTTGTTTAAAAGTCTTTAAAGCATTTGCAGATATTTTTGTATCAAAAGGGGGCATATATGGTTTTTCTACCCAAGGAATATTTATAAATAATTCTTTATATCTATTTAGCTTAAAGTCGTTTAACTCATAAATCATATGAGTTTTATGCACAATAGTGGATTTGATTTTTCTAATTCTGTAAAAAAAATCCTCTTCTATTTTTTCGTAAGGGAATCTAGTAGGAATAATTTCTATTTTACCAGTTTTAGTTTTTGACCTTACTATTTCAAAAAAGTTATTACTATTTTTATCAAAATATAAATGTGCAAGGAAAATATGTTCATAAATATATCTTGCTGTAACTTGGTATTTTATCTCTTGTTTATTAAAAAAGTTTTCAAACTTCTCTATTTGATTTTTTTCAAAATCTGAAATCAAATGTTTCTCATCAGAAGTTTGAGTTTTCTTTTTTAACCATTTTTCAAGAACTTTATGTTCATCTTCGCTTAAGGCTGGAAATCCATAAGGCATACCTTTATGGGGGTTGTCTTTTAGATAATCTTTTAACTCTTTTTCATTTTTCACACAACTTAAGTCATCTGTTTCAGGAGAATATTTACCTATATTAGTTGGTTTCTTTTGTTTTTGATTTAAAAATTCTAACATTATAGAATTATTTGAATCTTCAAAATGTTTATTTACCGAGAAAAACTCTTTTTCTCTCCAATGTTCTTCTCTAGATGCATCTACAAATAGTCTAGTAGGTTCTGCTGCTGTTAATCTATTTTCATAAATATCTTTTTTATTTGCACCTCTAATAAGACCTTCAAAAGATGATAGTTTTAATTGACAAGGTGAGTTATAACAAGAGTGACAGGTTACACATCTATTATCTAAAATAGGTTTAACATCTTTAGTATATGAAATCTTATCACTTGCAAAAATAAGACTTTTAAAACTAAAAATAAGAAGGGAAAAGAAGAGTAAAAAAATATACATTAAGATTCCTAAGGTTTGATTGAGGCTATTATACATAAATTTAAATTTTTAAACTCCTTTTTGATAAAATCCAAACTAAAATTAAAGGGAAAAAATGCAGCATTTAATTCGAACAGCAGATTTTACAAAAGAAGAAATTCTTGAACTTTTTGATGATGCTAGAATGTTTTTAGATATGGAAAGTAACGAAGTTTTAAAAGGTAAAATTATCGTTAATCTATTTTTTGAAGATTCTACTAGAACAAGAAGTGCTTTTGAAATGGCAGCAAAAAGATTAGGAGCACAAGTTATTTCTTTAGATGTAGGAAGAAGTTCAAGAAGTAAAGGTGAGACTATCTTTGATACAATTGCAAATATAAATGCTATGAGTCCAGATGCAATTACTATTAGACACAGTGAATGTGGATTACCAGGAAGTTTGATAGAACATGTAAATTGTCCTATTATAAATGCAGGAGATGGAAAACATGCGCATCCCACGCAAGCACTTTTAGACCTCTTTACAATGTATGAACATTTTGATGGAGATTTAGAAGGTAAGAAAGTAGCTATTATTGGAGATGTAAAATCATCAAGAGTTGCTGGTTCAAATAGAAGACTTCTTCCTAGATTTGGTATGGAAGTTTGTTTTGTTGCTCCTGATTGTTTTAAATATGAAAGTAATGAATTTAAACAATATGATAAAATTTCTGATGTAATTGATGAGGTTGATGTAATCATGAGTTTAAGAACTCAACTTGAAAGACACAATGAAGTATATTTTCAATCTTTAAATGACTATGCAAAAGATTATTGTATTACAAAAGAAGTGTTTGGAGATAGAAATATTCTTTTACTTCATCCAGGTCCAGTAAATAGAAATATTGATATTTCTGATGAAATGCTAAGTGATCCACGAAATAAGATTTTAGAACAAGTAAAAAATGGTGTTGCAGTAAGAATGGCAATACTTAAAAAACTAATCAAATAAATTGAATAAAAACTTACAAGAAATATTAAATTATTATGGCTCTTTAAAAGAGCCATTTCTTTTTATAATTTCTTATGACTTAACAGAATTTTATGTGAAACCTTTAAAAGAACTTCCAGAAGATATAAAATATGAAATAAAAGAGAAAGTCTCTTCAAAGATAGATAAAAAAGAAGAACTTACAAAATATCCAATCTCTTTTAAGGAATATAAAAAAGCTTTTGATTCTTTACAAAAACATATTAAAAGTGGAAATTCATATATTTTAAATCTTACTTTTAAAACGCAAGTTGAGACAAAATATAATTTAAATGAAATTTATGAAAAAGCAAATGCAAAATATAAACTAAAGTTTTTTGAAGAATTTGTTTGCTTTTCCCCTGAAAAATTTATTGAAATAAAAAAGAATAAAATTTCTACTTATCCAATGAAGGGAACAATTGATAGTAAAATAGAAAATGCAAGTGCCAAGATTTTAGGAAATACAAAAGAAATGGCTGAGCATACTATGGTTGTAGATTTATTAAGAAATGATTTGGGAATTATGGCTAATAAAATTACAGTAGAAAAGTTTAGATATCTTGATAAAATAAATGCAGGAGATAAGAAACTTTTACAAGTAAGTTCCAAAATATCAGGGCATCTTGAAAAAAATTGGAATGAAAAAATAGGTGATATTTTAATTTCACTTCTACCAGCTGGGTCAATTACTGGAACACCTAAAAAGAAAACTGTAGAAATATTAAAAGAGAATGAAACTTACGATAGAGGTTATTACACTGGAGTTTTTGGAGTTTTTGATGGAAGTTCTTTAAATAGTGCTGTAATGATAAGATTTTTAGAAAAACAAAAAGATGGAAAACTTTTTTATAAAAGCGGTGGTGGAATAACCTGTGATTCAAATCTAGAAGAAGAATATAAAGAACTACTTGATAAAGTTTATCTACCTTTTTAAATTACAAATAGATTACAAAAACAGAAAAATATATTATTTGTAACCAAAAAGTATATTTTCTTTACTACAATCCTAAAAAATTTTTTAGGAGATGAAATGAAAAATAAAATTTTCATTATAGAGTATCAAAAAGGAAGTGATAAAGGTTTTGATGGTTTTAGACCTGATACTAAACCAATTTTAGATGCTATTGAAGATTTAACTGATTATCAAACAGAAATTGTTTTTTATAAACCAAATAGAAAGTATGAATTATTAGACTATTTAAAAGAAAGAGCTGTTGCAGTAATAAGTAGAATTAATCCAGGAAATTTAAAAGAAGTCGATGAATATTTTCAGTTTTTAAAAGCTTTAGGAAATAGTGGAGTTGAGGTTCATACTCATCCAGATGTTATGATAAATCTTGATTTTAAAGATATCTTAGCAAAATTAAAAGATACAAGACTAGGTGATGATGAAACATATTTTTATCATACATATACAGACTTTGTGAGAAAATTTCCAAAAGATTTGAAAAAGCATGGAATTAGAGTTTTAAAAACAAATTATGGCTCAACAGGTGAGGGTGTTTATTTAGTTTCTTTAAAAGATGATGGTTCTATTTATTCTGTAGAAGCTGTAAACAATGATAAGTTTTACTATGATAATATGAATGAATTCTTAGAAAAATTTGAAGTTAAATTTGAAGAAGAATCAGAAAATGCTGCATATTTTAAAGGAAAAACTGGTTTTGTAGGCTGTAGATATCTTGAAAGAATCAGTGAAGGAGAAGTAAGAGTTCTTCTTGTAAATGATAAACCAATCTCAGTAGTTCATAAAAAGCCTCAAGAAGGTGAGTTTTCAGCAACACTTTTTTCTGGTGCAAAATATAAATATGAATCTCCAGATGAACCTAAATGGAAAGATGTTATTGATCTTACAATGAAAGGTTTAAAAGATATAAAACCTTTTTTAAATGGACAAAATTATCCTTTATTATGGACTATGGATTATATTATGGATTATGATGATAAAAAAAGAGATACCTATATTTTATCAGAAATAAATTGTTCTTGTGTTGGTATTACTACAGAATTACAATATGCAAAAGAAGTTGCAAAAGTATTTGTAAAAAAAGATAAAAAATCTAATAAAAAGTAGGTTATCCTACTTTTTTGCTTCTATATTCTTTTATAATTCTTTTAATAAATTATAAAAGGATAAATATGAAAAGTACAGCTTTACTTCTAATAGATTTTCAAAATGATTATTTTGAAACTTTTAAAGATTCAAAATTTCCATTAAACAATAGTGAAGGGGCTTCTTTAAAGGCTTCAAAAATTTTAGAAAAGTTTAGAGATAAATCTATAGATATAATTCATATAAAACATGAAAACCCAAAAGTTGATGCACCTTTTTTCCAAGTAGGTTCAAATGGAGCAAATATACATAAAAATGTAGAACCTCTAGAAAGTGAACTTGTGATAACAAAAAATTATCCAAATTCATTTTTACAAACCAATTTAAAAAATTATTTGGATGAAAAAAATATTGATTCTGTAGTTATTGTGGGAGCAATGACTCATATGTGTGTAGATGCAACCCTAAGAGCTGCAAAAGATTTTGGATATAATTGTACAGTTATAAGTGATGCTTGTGCAACAAAAGACTTAGAGTTTGATGGGAAAATAGTTTCCTCTTTTGATGTTCACAAAAGTTTTATGGCTGCTTTTGAATTTGCTTATGCAAAAGTAGAAAGCACTAATGAATTTTTAAAAGGTTTTGATACTTGAAATTAAATAATTTACTTGTTTTATATGTTTATGATAAAGAATCTTCAAAAAATGAAGTTTTACCTCTTTTAGAAGAAAAGTTAAAAAAAGTATTTACAGCAAATAGTTTAAAACAAGCCCAAAGTTGTTATAGGAAATATTCACCTTGTATTATTGTTCTTGATGATTCTTTTTTAGATAATACTATGGTGAAGTTTCTTCAAGAAATTAGACAAAGTGATATAAAAACAGCATTCTTAGTTTTAAGTAATAATAAAGCAAATGAATATCTTTATGCATTAATGGAACTTTATATTACAAAATATATTTTGAAACCATTTAAAATCGAACACTTACTTTTAGGTTTAAACAAGTGTCTTGAAGTTATTGAAAGTAGAATTTACAGTAATGTAAATTTAGGAAATGGTATTTTGTTTAATTTTCAAACCCAAAGCCTTACAAAAGATGGGAAAGTTTTTGTATTAAATAAAAAAGAATCCATTTTAGTAAATCTTTTTATACAAAACCCAAATAGAGTAATAACTTATGAGGAGTTGGAATATCATATTTGGGATAATGAGTGTACCACAGCAGCTTTAAAATCTTTAATTAGAGATTTTAGAAAAAAAACTTATAAAACAATTCTTAAAAATTATTCAGGAATTGGATATAAATTAAATCTCCAAAATTAGCTTTTCCTCCAAAGTCTTAAAAAGCTTATAATATCATCTTTTACATAGCCATTTTGAGTTATATCATGTTTAGTTTGAGCTAAGATTACGACTTTAGCATTCTTATATTTCTTTAAAGCCTTAGTACAGTGTCCTTCCACTTTATAATCTTTGCTAGCTTCTGATTTTTTACTAAAAAACTCATCATTTGTTCCAATAATATTTAAAATTGGATCACTTTTTTTAGCTCCAATTTTAAAATCTTTTGAATAATATCCATTCTCGCAAGAATAAGCTGTAATAATTCTAGCTTTAAATTCTTTCCCTTTATATGCAGCAGCTGCTAAACCACCTTCTGAATTTCCCATTAAAAAGATATTGTTTTTATCAATAAAATCAAAGTTTTTTATTTTATTTATATTAAATACTATTTCAGCTTGTCTTAGTTTATGTACTTTCTCATAAGCAGATATTTTATCAGGAGTTTTATATGTAGGTCTGTTATCTATTTTTAAAGAGTTTGGGCAAATAAAAATAAAACCTTGTTCCACAATCCATTTTCTATAAACTGTACCTTTATTTAATCCACTTGAACCATGTATAAATAAAACTAAAGGAAATTTCTTATTAGTATGATTTTTCTCTTTTAGTAGTTTTTTTATTTTATAATACTGTCCATAATAAGGTTTTTCTAAGCCCATAAAGCCTTTTGGTAAACCTATATAAGAGTATTTAAAGGTATCTTCAAAATTATCATATTTATTAAATTCTTTTTTTATTTTTTTCAAAATTTTTTATCCTGATTTTTTGAAATTATACCAAAAGCAAAAAAAGAAAGGATAAATTAAATATTTATTTTGATATTATTAGAAAAATAGGAATAAATAGACAATATGGAATACTTTGAAACTATAAAATGCTTTGATACTGAAGTTTATAATCTCTCTTTTCATGAAAAAAGAGTTACAAATACAATAGGTTTAAATCTAAATTTACAGGAGTATATTTATCCCCCTTCAAGTAGACTTTATCGATGTAAATTAATTTATAATGAATCAGAAGTTTTAGATGTACAGTATTTTGAATATACTAAAAAAAAGATAAACAGTTTTAAAATAGTTTTTGATGATAAAATAGAGTATTCTAAAAAGTATTTAGATAGAAGTAATTTAGATACTTTATCTTTGAAAAAAGAAGATAAAGATGAGATTATAATTATAAAAAATGGTCTAGTTTCAGATACTTCAATTGCAAATATTGCAATATTTGATGGAACAAATTGGCTTACTCCTAAAATACCTTTGTTAAAAGGAACAACAAGGGCAAGACTTTTAAAAGAAGGTGAAATCATAGAAAAAGATATTGATTTAAATATGTTGAAATTTTCTAGAAAAATAGCTCTTATGAATGCAATGATAGGTTTTGATATTTTAGAAGATTATTCATTCTTTTCATAAACTCTATTTAAAAGTTTTTCCCATTTATTTTCTTTTCCCCAGTTTATTTTTGCTTTTTTATAAATCTTTTTATTTTTTAATATGAAAGCTTCTTTTTCATTAAATATAACTTCTGGGATTAAATCTTTTCTTTTATCAAAAGGAAGAACTTTAAAACTGAGATTATCTAATATTAAAGGTATAGAGTTTTTATTTTCAAGATAAGATAAAACCATATGGTAATTTGTTTTGCCTTTTACTTTTACAATAGTTAAAAATAGTTTTTCTTTCTTAATACCAATCTCTAAAAGTGTAAAATATTTTGCAATAGCATAATCTTCACAATCACCTTTACCTTCAATCATAAACTCTTTTGGAGTAGCCCAATAATCATCACTTAAATATTTCTGTGAATCTTGTATTGGAAGAATTTTATTATAAAAAGTATTTACATAATTAAGTTTTTTTTCTATTGAAAAATCTTTTATATTCTTTTTTAATTCTATATATTTTTTAAGCCTCAAATAAATAGCATTTCTAGAGTGATGCTCCTCAATTTTTTTTATATCAGTTTTTGAAAGCTTTATACTATTTGCTTCTAAGTTAATAATTGTTATTAGAATAAGTAAAATTATTTGTTTCATAAGATATAATATCAAACTAATTTGAATACAGGATAAAAAAATGATTAATAATATATTAGAAGATGAAAATTATAAAGAATTAGTAAGTTCACAAATTAAAGAAACAATGGAGTATTTAGTAGAATTAGGTGAAGAGTTTGCTCTTACTGCAAATATAGATGCAGTGAATTTTAATCCTGAATTACCAAGTGCTACAAAAGAGCAACTTGCTAAGTTTTCACTATTTATACTTAAAAATTATACCTATACAACAATAAAAATAGATGAAACGCATATTAGTTTTGAAGCTGGTTTTGGAAGTGAAAATTTTGGTTCAACAGTGACAATCCCTTTTCATGCAATTTTTCAAATAGTTGTAGATGAATCTATATTATTTGTAAATTCAGTTGCTACAGTTGACAAGTATAATGAAGAGTTAAAAAAAGAAAAATCTATAAATATTTTTAAACGAAATCCAAATAATAAAAGATTCGATAGTTGAAATATCAACGAGAATTAAAGGCTGCTTTTAAGATCTCAATTCCTGTTATGATGGGATACCTTGTTTTAGGCTTTGCCTTTGGATTACTATTAGTTTCTTTTAATTATGACTGGTATTTAGCACCGTTAATGAGTATTTTTATTTATGCAGGGGCTTTGCAATTTGTTGCAATAAATTTTTTCAATGTAAAAGCAGGATTTGTAGATATAGCAATTGCTAGTTTATTTGTTAATTTAAGGCAGTCTTTTTATGGATTATCTTTATTGAAAAGATTTAGAAAGACAGGAAAACTAAAACCTTATTTAATATTTGGATTAACAGATGAAACTTATGCCTTGTTAACTACAATAAAAGATGATGAACAATTGAAAAAAAGATGGTATTATTTCTTTTTAACGGCATTGAATCAAATTTATTGGTTTGTAGGTGCTACAGCAGGGGCAATCATAGGTTCTAATATTGAATTTAATACAGCAGGTTTGGAGTTTTCTTTAACTGCACTTTTCGTAGTATTATGTATTGAGCAGTATAAAAACTTAAAAAATTCAATTCCTTTTTTAGTAGGAACAGTTGCTTCTATTTTTGCTTTAATTTTTATACCAAGTGATAAAATGCTTATTGTAGCTATTTTTATTTCTTTATTGTTACTTTTCTTTTTTAGAAAAAGGCTTGATTTAAATGACTAATTTTGAAATATATATAGCAATTATAATAATGGCTTTAGTGAATTTCTTGACTAGAGTTTTTCCTTTTTTGTTTTTTACAAAAAATGATTTGCCCAAATCTTTAGAATTTATTGAGAAGTTTTTTCCTGCAACAATTATGACAATTTTAGTTTTTTATACTTTAAAGGATATTGACTTCTCTTTATCTCCTTATGGGGCAAAAGAGATTATAAGTATTTTATTTACTGCTTCTCTTCATATACTTATGAAGAATTATCTTATTTCAATCTTTTTAGGGACAATATTTTATATGGGTTTAGTACAGTATTTTTAATAAGGAAATTAATTAAAGAATATGAAACAAAAATAGACAAAGTCTATTTTAGTTTTTTGGTGAAAATGGGAATAATGCAGATCCCCAAGTAAGTCCTGCACCAAAAGCATCAAACAAGATGTTATCTCCTGCTTTTATTTTACCTTGCTCATAGGCATAATTCATTGCCATAGGAATTGAAGCTGCTGAAGTATTTCCATACTTATCAACTGTTACAACAGTTTGCTCCTCATTTAAACCTAAAGAATCACCTACTGCTTTAATAATTCTGTAATTAGCTTGATGTGGGATAAAGTGATTTATATCTTCATTTGTAAGATTATGTTTTTTTAGCATATCTTTTACATCAGAAGTAAGTGTTTTTACAGCTAGTTTGAAAGTCTCATTACCTTTCATTCTTATACACGCCATTTTATTATCTACTACTTCTTGTGAACAAGGATGTTTACTTCCTCCTCCTGGAGTTTTAATTAAATCATCATAATTCCCATCACTAGAACAGTTTACATCAACTATTGCTTCTTCTTTTTTATCAGTTGCAGAAATAATTGCTGCACCTGCTCCATCTCCAAAAATAAAACAAGTACCTCTATCTGTATAGTCTAAAATTGAAGAATATTTTTCTGTACCTACAATAAGTACATTTTTTTTCATTCCAGATTCAATAAAAGCTTTTGCAACAGAAAGAGCATATACAAAGCCAGTACAAGCAGCACTTATATCCATAGCTTGAACTTTTGGTAATTCTAATTTTGACGCAATTAAACAAGCAGTAGAAGGCATACAAAGATAATCAGGTGTTACCGTTGCACATATTACTAAGTCTATTTCTTCTTTAGAAATATTTGCTCTATCAATTGCAACTTGAGCTGCTCTTGTACCTAAATCAGAAGAAGCTTCATTTTCTTCAGCTAACCTTCTTTCTTTTATACCTGTTCTTTTAGTGATCCATTCATCACTTGTATCTATAATTTTTTCAAAATCAAAATTAGTCATTATTTTAGGAGGAATATATGCTCCTACTGATCTAAATGCTGCATACGCCATAAAAAATTCCTTAAATTAATAGAGGTTTTAAGCAGAGTAATGCTTTAGTTTTTCCTCAATATCATGGTTTAAGTTAGAACTTGCACTATTAATAGCTTGAAAAATAGCATTTTGAATAGCTTTAGGGTTTGATTTCCCATGTGCAATAATTACAGGAGCTTTTACACCTAATAATGGAGCACCTCCATATTCAGCATAATCTACTCTAACTTTTAAGTTTTTAAACACTTTTCTCATTAAAACTGCACCAGCAATTGAGATTAGTGATCTTTTCAAATTCTTTTTAATAATTTTACCAATAGTATCTGCAACACCTTCTGCAGTTTTTAGTAAAATATTACCAATAAATCCATCACAAACTACAACATCAACTGTACCTTTAAATATATCACTTCCTTCTACATTTCCTGCAAAGTTAGGAATTTTTGATATTAACTTATAGGCTTCTTTTGTAACTTCATTTCCTTTACTCTCTTCTTCCCCATTACTTAAAAGTCCAACAAGTGGTTCATCAATTTGCAAAACATCTCGAACATAAGTTTGTCCCATAACTGCAAATTCAAATAGGTTTTTTGCATCACAATCTACATTTGCACCTACATCTAATACAAGAGTATTTTGATTTTCACTAGTAGGCATTAAGGTTGCAATAGCAGGTCTACTAACACCTTTAATTCTACCAATTCTAAGTGTTGCTAAAGACATTGAGGCTCCAGAGTGACCAGCTGATACTACTGCATCTGCTGAACCTTCTTTTACAAGGTCAATTGCTTTATAAATTGTTGATTCTTTTCTTTTAAGTGCATCGGTTGCTGAGTCAGACATTGATATTACATCTTCTGTATGTAAAATTTCAATTCTATTTTTATAGTATGAAGGAATTAATTCTTCGAGTTTATTTTTATCTCCTACTGCAATAGCAGTAAAATTATTGTTCATTTTAAGTGCGGCAATTAAGCCATCTATTATGGGTCCAGGACCGAAGTCCCCTCCCATAGCATCAATTGCAATCTTAAGCATTAGCTTTTATATTCACCAGTATTTGGGTTTACCGTATGAGGCATTTTCCAAGTTCCATCACTATCTTTAACTGGTCTTTTTAAAGTAATTTTATAGTGAGTTCTTCTTTTTGCTGCTCTAGTATGTGATACTCTTCTCTTAGGTACTGCCATAATATTCTCCTTATTTTAATATTCTTTTTCAACGAAATCTACATTTATACAATTTTTACAAATGTGATAGTCACTACGTATAGATGATATCTCACTTTGAATAATTTTATCAAAGTCTATTATATGATTATCAACTTCTATAATCAAATCTTCTGATTCAGAGGATTCATTCTTGAAAATACCATCACTTATCAAGAAATTGAATTCATCCTCTAAAGTAATAGTATCATCTTCACCGCATCTTGAACATTGAATTGAGGCTTCTCCTCTTAAAATGCTGTCTATTTTGACTAAAGATTGCGATATTTTACAAAAAGTACCTTCAATTTTTACTGAATCGTATTCAGCACTAAAAGTTTTAGGGGTCTGTGGTACTTTTTTAAATTCAATTTTCATTAGAAAATTTTAAGTTCTTAGCAAATTTCTCTATCTGAGAAGAAAAATTTAATTTCAATAGCTGCATTTTCTAAAGAATCTGAACCGTGTACTGCATTTGCATCAATTGATTCTGCAAAGTCTGCTCTAATAGTTCCAGCTTCTGCTTCTTTAGGGTTTGTAGCACCCATTAAATCTCTGTTTTTAGCCATTGCATTTTCACCTTCTAAAACTGAAACTACAACTGGTCCAGAAATCATAAATTCAACTAATTCTCCAAAGAATGGTCTTTCTGCATGTACTGCATAAAAAGCTTCTGCATCTGCTTTTGAAAGCTGTACTTTTTTTGTTGCAGCAATTCTAAGTCCATTTGATTCAAATCTATCTAAGATTTTACCAACTACGTTCTTAGCTACTGCATCAGGTTTAATTATTGATAATGTTTGTTCCATAGGTATTTTCCTCATTTATTTTTTAAGCCGCGGATTATACCTAAAAAATAAAAAAAAGGCAAGTAGTAAAAAACTACTTACCTTTTGTTAAGATATTTAAGTAAGTAATGATACTTGTTTTAGACTATATTTTAGTCTTCAACGCAAGGTTCACCAGCAATCATTCCATCTCTTGTTGGATGTGATGCTCCTTCTCTTGCATCCCACACTATACAACCTTCTGTAGGACATGCTTCTGCACATGCTGGTTCATCATTATCACCAATACATTCAGTACATGTTTCAGGGTTTACATAATAAATATCTTCACCTGTTGGGTTTTCATCATTATCAACAATTGATTCTGTTGGACATTCATCTAAACATGCATCACAATTTATGCAAATATCTGTAATTTTAACTGCCATTTGTTAGCTCCTAGTAAAATTTTAGAAACTTTAGCACAGTAAATATAAATTTATCTTTAAATAATAAGAATTCTCAAATAACGATATAAAGGGCTTTATAAATGAAAACAATAATAGATATCATTAAAAAAATAATTTACAAAGGAAAAAAATTTTCCTAAAGTAAAAGTTTTCTTAAATTTGTAAATTTATATTTTATTTAGTAAAATTTTTAAAAAACTTGTATTATAATGTTATCACAAATTTATTTTAATAAAAGGAAATTACATGTTAGTAACAAAAAAAGCTCCAGATTTTACAGCAACAGCAGTACTTGCTGATGGTCAAATTGTTGAAGATTTTAATTTATATGATAATATTGGTGAAAAAGGTGCAGTATTATTTTTCTACCCACTAGATTTTACTTTCGTTTGTCCATCTGAAATTATTGCATTCTCTAATAGAATTAAAGATTTTGAAGATAGAGGAATTCAAGTAATTGGTTGTTCTGTTGATTCTCAATATTCTCACTTTGCTTGGAGAGAAACACCTGTAGAAAATGGTGGAATTGGAAGAGTTAAATTTCCATTAGTTGCAGATCTTTCTAAACAAATTTCAAAAGATTATGATGTATTATTTGGTGAATCTGTAGCATTAAGAGGATCTTTCTTAATTGATAAAGATGGAACTGTTAGACATGCTGTAATTAATGATTTACCACTTGGAAGAAATATTGATGAAATGATTAGAATGGTAGATACAATGCAGTTTACAAATGAACATGGTGAAGTTTGTCCTGCTGGATGGAATAAAGGTGATGAAGGTATGAAAGATACTGCTGAAGGTGTTGCTTCTTACCTTGCAAAACACGAAGGTGATTTATAATAAATTATTAAAGCTAATTAAGGTGAATCTTCACCTTAAGCTTTGATTTATACTATTTAATTGACTTTTTTTTAAATAAACACTAAAATTACAAAACCTAAAATACAAAATAACTACAAAAACTACATTACTTAAATATGTAATTCTGAAAAAGGCAAAATATATTCATGGAAGAGTCAAAAACTCAATCTAAGCCCAAAAATGCCAAAAATTCAAATGGTAATGGGAAAAAGACAAGAACACATATACCTGTAGAAGGGTATAAAATAGAACAGTTAAGGGAGTTACCCTTAGAAGAACTTTTAAAAATTGCAAAAGATTTAGAAGTAGAAAATCCACAAGAACTTAAACGACAAGATTTAATGTTCAATATTTTAAAGTCTCAAATTGACCAAGGTGGTTTTATATTATTCACTGGAATATTAGAGATAAAAGATGGTGGTTTTGGATTTTTAAGAGCTTTAGATGGTAATTTCTCAGATACTTCGAATGACTCTTATGTAAGTGCAACTCAAATTAGAAAATTTGCATTAAGAACAGGTGATATTGTAAGTGGACAAGTAAGACCTCCTAATAAAGAAAGTGAAAAATATAATGCTTTACTTAAAATTGAAGCAATCAATTATTTACCAATCATTCAATCTAAGAATAGACCTTTATTTGATAACTTAACTCCTCTTTTCTCAACAGATAGATTCTCTTTTGAATATGATCAGACAAGAATGACAGGAAGAATGATAGATTTATTTTCTCCTATGGGGAAAGGTCAAAGAGGGCTTATTGTTGCTCCACCAAAAACAGGTAAAACAGAACTTCTAAAAGAACTAGCACATGGAATATCAAGAAATCATCCTGATACACATCTTATGGTTTTATTAATTGATGAAAGACCAGAAGAAGTAACAGATATGCAAAGGTCAGTAAAGGGTGAAGTTTATTCTTCTACTTTTGATTTGCCTGCACACAATCATGTCAGAGTTGCAGAAATAGTTATTGAAAAAGCAAAGAGACTTGTAGAAATGAAGAAAGATGTCGTTATTTTACTTGATTCTATTACAAGATTAGCTCGTGCATATAATACAGTAACACCAAGTTCTGGAAAAGTACTTTCTGGTGGAGTAGATGCAAATGCTTTACATAAACCAAAAAGATTTTTTGGAGCTGCACGTAATATAGAAGAGGGTGGTTCTTTAACTATTATTTCTACAGCTTTAATTGAAACTGGTTCAAAAATGGATGAAGTTATTTTCGAAGAGTTTAAAGGAACTGGTAACTCTGAGGTTGTATTAAGTAGAGATGCTGCAAATAAAAGAGTTTATCCTGCTTTAGATATTATTAGATCTGGAACAAGAAAAGAAGAGTTATTATTGACTCCTGATATTTTACAAAAAACTTGGATCTTAAGAAATGCTATTGCTTCAATGGATGAAGTAGAAGCTTTAAAATTCTTATACTCAAAAATGCAAAAAACGAAAGATAATGAAGAGTTTTTTGCCTCTATGAATGAATAAAAGAGAGGTTTCTCTCTTTTATTCCTATACAACAATACAGCTTTAAACTATAGAATGTTAAAATTCACTTATTAAATATTATCTTACCTTAGGCTATTTGATGCGAAAAACCTTACTAATATTACTTTGTGCTTTATTTATATTTATTTTAATACACAAGTTTTATTATGAAGTAGAAATAAAAAAACTAACTGAAGAAATTTATACAAAAAAAAGTAAAGAAGTAAAACAATTATTTAGAAATGAAGTTAAAAAAAAGTTTGGAAGAACTTTTGGTCTTACTTATTTACTTAGTAAAGATAAACAAATTATTGATGCTTTATTAAAAAATGATAATAGTAGTTTAGATTATAGAGATTTAATTGATGAAATAGAAGAGTATGGCGAGTATAAAAACTTATGGGTACAAATAATTGATAAAAATGGTTATAGTTTTTATCGAAGTTGGACCAACAAAGTAGGAGATCACGCAGCAAGTGCAAGAATTGATATTGCTGATATGATTAAAAGTCCTAAGCCTATAAAAGGAATTAGTACAGGAAGGTTTGATATGACTTTTAAAACTATGATTCCACTTTTTCATAAAGGAAAATTCCTTGGTATAATTGAAATGATATCTAAATTTAATTCTATTGCAAAAATATTAAAAGAACAAAATATTGAACCTTTAATGGTGTTACATGAAAACTATACAAAAAGATTTATTAAACCCTTTACAGGACTTTTTATAGAAAATAATTATGTAGCTAATTTAAATGCTTCCAAATCTTTTATGGAAAAAGCAGAAAAAATTGGAATAAAAAAACTTATGTATTTAGAAAAACCACTAGTATTAAAAGAATATATTGTAATCACTGATCAAATTAAAAATATGCATGGTGGAGAAATGGGATTTTTTATATTCTTCCTTGATAAAGAAAAACTAGATAAATCAATTTTATATAATTTTAAAGTTGAGTATTTTATTAAAGTTAGCATTTTACTAATTATTCTAATATTATTATTTTTATATATTTTAAATAGAAACTATACAAAGCAATTAAATAAAGATGTTGAGAAAAAAACTTCAAAAATAAAGAAACAAAAAGAAAAATTGAAATCTTTATTAAAAATCTATGATAAAAATGTAATATTTTCAAAAACAGATTCAAAAGGGATAATTACCCATGCAAGTAAAGCTTTCTGTGAAATATCAGGCTATACTTTGGAGGAATTAATTGGAAAACCACATAATATAGTAAGACATCCAGATATGCCAAAAATAGTTTTTAAACAGATGTGGGAAACTATAAAGAGTGGAAAAATTTGGAGAGGTGAAGTTAAAAACTTAAGAAAAGATGGAAGTTTTTACTGGGTTGAAGCAGAAGTTGAACCAATTTACAAAAATAAAGAAATTGTAGGTTTTAGTGCAGTAAGACAAGATATTACAGATGCTAAAGAAATTGAAGAAATCCAAAAAGAGATAATCTTTACTATGGGTTCAATTGGAGAAAGAAGGTCAGAAGAAACAGGAAACCATGTAAAAAGAGTTGCTGAGTATTCAAAGTTATTAGCTTTAAAATATGGATTAAATGAACAAGAATCAGAAATGTTAAAACAAGCAAGTCCTATGCATGATATAGGAAAAGTAGCTATACCAGATAGTATTTTAAATAAACCAGATATTTTAACTGAAGAAGAAAGAAAAATAATGCAAACTCATGCTCAACTAGGATATGAGATGCTTAAAAACTCTAATAGACCTCTTTTAAAGACAGCTGCAACAATTGCTTATGAACATCATGAAAGATGGGATGGTACAGGTTACCCAAGGGGTTTAAAAGGAAGTGATATTAATATCTATGGAAGAATAACTGCAATTGCAGATGTTTTTGATGCATTAGGTAGTAGTAGATGTTATAAAGAGGCTTGGGAAGATGAAAGAATATTTAAATTTTTAAAAGAAGAATCTTCAAAGTACTTTGATCCTAAATTAATAAAAATATTTTTTGAAAACTTAGATGAGTTTTTAGAAATAAGAGATAGTTTTAGTGATTAATAAAAGATATAAATTGCATAATTGTTTAACATTAAATTTATAAAAGTTTGAATAATATTCGCTATTAATAAGGGTATTTTATGATTAATATTAAAAATTTGAATAAATATTATGGTGATACTAAAGTCTTAAATAATATTTCAATAGAAATTGATTCAGGTGAGATTTTTGCAATTGTAGGACATAGTGGAGCAGGGAAATCTACACTTTTAAGATGTATTAATGGACTTGAAGTTTATAGTGAAGGTTCTTTAAAAGTACATAATAAAGAAATAAAAAATTTGAGCAAAGAACAATTAAGAGAGTTTAGAAAAGATATTGGAATGATTTTTCAACACTTCTCATTAATTCAAAGAAAAACTGTATATGAAAACATAGCACTTCCTATGGAGCTTTGGGGATATGAAAAAAAAGAGATCAATAAAAAAGTAAAAGAGTTGGTCAACCTTGTTGGTTTAGAAGAAAAAATTGATGTTTATCCAAGTCAATTAAGTGGTGGACAAAAACAAAGAGTTGCAATTGCAAGGGCTTTAACCCTTGACCCTGATATTTTACTTTCTGATGAAGCTACTTCTGCACTTGATCCAAATACAACTACATCTATTTTAAATCTTTTAAAAGAGATTAATAAAAAACTAAATATTACAATTGTATTAGTAACTCATGAAATGGAAGTAGTTAAGCAAATTGCTCAAAAAGCTTTATTATTAGAGCATGGGAATATTATTGGTTTGGATGTAACAGAAGAACTATTTTTAAAGCCTGATGAAAAAATGAAACATTTTTTAGGGGAAAATGAAGTAGTACCTAATAAAGGTATAAATATAAAACTATATTTTCCTAAAGATAATGTTTATCAAGCATTTATTACTAAAATGGCAAGAGAATTAAATATGGATTTTAATATTGTATGGGGAAAACTTGAAGAAATAAATACCCATATTGTTGGAAATATGGTGATAAATATAAAAGAAGAAGAGAAACAAAAAGTTCTTGAATATATTAAAGAACATGATATTGTATGGGAGGTATTATAATGTTTGATATTTTATTTCCAGCTTTGGGTGAAACTATATATATGTCTTTTGTTGCCACTTTTTTTGCTGTTATCATTGGATTCTTTTTAGCTATTATTTTAATTTTGAGTTCAAAAGGTGGATTAAGACAAAATTTAAAACTTTATACAGTTTTAGATGTTGTTATAAATACTTTAAGATCTTTTCCTTTTATTATTTTAATGATTGTTTTATTTCCACTTACAAAATTTTTAATAGGAAAAAGTATTGGTACAACAGCTGCAATTATTCCCCTTACAATAGGGGCAGCTCCTTTTATTGCAAGGCTTATTGAAAGTGCTTTTAAAGAAGTAGATAGAGGTGTCATAGAAGCAGCAAAATCTTTTGGTGCAAGTGATTGGCAAATTATTTTTAAAGTAATGTTAATTGAAGCTATGCCAAGTATAATTTCAGCAATTACATTAACTTTAATAACTGTTATTGGTTTTTCTGCTATGGCTGGTGCTGTTGGTGGTGGAGGTTTAGGAGATGTAGCTATTAAATATGGATATTACAGATTTCAAACGGATACTATGATTTATACGGTTATTATTCTTATTGCACTTGTACAAATTTGTCAAAGTGCAGGAGATTATTTATATAAAATTACTAAAAAATAAAGGAAAAAAATGTTTAAAAATATTTTAAAAGTTACGTTTGCTGTTGCTCTTGCATTAGGTTTAACTGCGTGCACAAAAGAAGAGAAAAAAGAAGAGGTTAAAACAGAACCTAAGAAAACAGTAATTAAAGTTGGAGCTACTCCAGTTCCTCATGTTGAGATTTTAGAGGTTGTAAAACCCCTTTTAAAAGAAAAAGGTTATGATTTAGAGATAGTTGAATTTACTGATTATGTTACTCCAAATATTGCAGTTGATGAAGGTGAACTAGATGCAAACTTTTTTCAACATACTCCATATTTAAATGAGTTTAACAATTCTAAAAATACAAAATTAGTTAAAACTGTAAATGTTCACTTAGAACCAATGGGTTTATATTCTAAAAAAATTAAATCTTTAGATGAGTTAGAAGATGGTGCAACAATTGCTGTTCCTAATGATCCAACAAATGAAACAAGAGCTTTAAATATCTTAGTTAAACAAGGCTTACTTAAGTTTAAAGATGCACAATTTAAAACAGCACTTGATATCATAGAAAATCCAAAGAATCTTAAAATTAAGGAATTAGATGCCCCTCAATTACCAAGAGTTTTAGATGAAGTTGATGGAGCAATTATTAATACAAATTATGCTTTAGCTGCGGAATTAAATCCTTTAAAAGATGCTTTAATTATTGAATCAAAAGACTCTCCATATGCTAATATTTTAGTAGTAAAAGAAGGAAATGAAAATAAAGATTATGTTAAAGCTTTAAATGAAGTATTAAACTCTAAAGAGATTAAAGATTTTATTGCTAAAAAATATAAAGGTTCTATTGTAGAAGCTTTCTAAATATAAAAAGGAGTTTCCTCCTTTTTATATATTTTCTTTAAACACTTTTGAGTATTGTTCCATTCTAAAATCAAAAGTTGTGTATTTTTTATTCTCTTCTTTTCTTTCTTTATATAACTTATTTGAACCTATATATCTATTTGCAGCATTTGATGGAGAAGTTAATGAAATAGTTTTGAATTCTCTATTTTCAAAATAAAATTTATGTAGTTTAGGAATTTCATTATCTATAAGTTCAAATTTAATATCTTGTTTTTTTAATATCTTTCTTAAAAAAAATTCTGGACCATTTTTTGAGTTTCCTCCTGTAAATATTAAAGTATCAATATTTTTATATTCTTTTAGATAATAAAGCATATCCCTCAAAACAATATTTTCCATACCTAAATCACTTGCATCAATTTTTGACCTTTCACATGAATCAACTATATCACAAATACCAATTTGATTATTATCTAAAAAGTTTTTTCTTTGAACTACAGCATCTTTACTATTATTAAATAATAAATCTAAATTAAAAACTTTATCAAGAACTTGCCATAAAAGATTGTCTTTTGAACCATAACAAAAATTAACATCTTCTTTTTTGAACTCTTTATTACAGAATCTTGGAGGAGGTAAAGTTCCAACTATAATTTTTTTTGTATCTTTATTTAAATAAGGTTTATAAGGATGAAAATGTTTAAACATAAAATATTATAAACTAATATGCTTATATAAATACTTATGCTAAAATCACTTTTTTATAAAAGGTTCAATTTGAGAATTGGTATTTTTGATTCAGGACTTGGTGGTCTGACTGTTGTAAAAGAGATTGCTAATAAATTTAAAAATGTAGAAATCAACTATATAGCAGATACAAAAAATGCTCCTTATGGAGAAAAAACAGAAGAAGAGATATTAAAATTTAGTAAAGATATTACTAAGTATTTAATAAAAAATCATAACATAGATGCTTTAGTTGTAGCTTGTAATACTGCTACATCAGCTGCAATAAGTTATTTAAGAGAAGAGTTTAAAAATTTAATAATTATAGGAATAGAACCTGGTGTAAAGCCGGCATTGTCTTTAACTAAAACGGGTAATATAGGTGTCCTAGCTACCAACGCAACAATAAAGGGACAAAAATATAAAAATTTATTAAATTCTCTTTGTATTAATAGCTGTAGTAATATTTATTCGCAGTCTTGCCCTGGCTTGGTTGAACAAATAGAGTTAGGCTTAATAGATGATGTTCAAACTATAAAAATGTTAGAAGGCTGGTTGTTACCTATGAAAGATAAAAGTATAGATACTATTGTATTAGGTTGTACACATTATCCAATAATTGAACATAATATTAGAAAAATTTTGGATAAGGTAAATATTATTCATACTGGTGAAGCAATAGCCAAAAGACTTGAAGAATTATCTAGAAAATTGGATTTGATTAGAAGTACAGATTTTAAAGTAAATATATATTATACTGGCAAGTTAAATACAAGTATGGTCAATATAGTTTTAGGGCCAAAAGTGAAATGTGAGAAAATTGAAATAAAGGAAAATAATGAGTGAAAATGAAATGATAGAAAAGAAAGTTTTAGCTTTAAAATATAGACCTAGAAGATTTGAAGATTTAGTCGGTCAAAGCACAATTTCTCAAACTCTATCATTGGCATTAGATTCAAATAGATTATCTCATGCTTATCTTTTTTCTGGACTTAGAGGAAGTGGTAAAACTTCAACTGCTAGAATTATGGCAAAAGCTTTATTATGTTCAAATGGACCAACTTCAAAACCATGTGAAGTATGTGAAAACTGTAAAAGTGCAAATGCTTATAGGCATTTAGATATTATTGAAATGGATGCTGCATCAAATAGAGGTATTGATGATATTAAGGACTTGATTGAACATACAAAGTATAAACCAAGTTCTGCAAGATTTAAAGTTTTTATAATCGATGAGGTTCATATGCTTACAACACAAGCTTTTAATGCTTTATTAAAAACTTTAGAAGAACCTCCTGGCTTTGTAAAGTTTATTTTAGCTACAACTGACCCTTTAAAATTACCTGCAACAATTTTGAGTAGAACTCAACATTTTAGATTTAATAAAATAGCAAACTCTGATGTAATGCACCATTTATCTCATATTTTAAATGAAGAAAATATAGAATTTGAAACAGCTGCTTTAGAAATCTTAACAAGAAGTGGGCAAGGAAGTTTAAGAGATACTCTTACTTTATTAGACCAAGCAATTATTTTTTCAAAAGGAAAAATAACAGTGTCTGCAGTAGTGGATATGTTAGGACTTATAGAGCCTGAATTAATGGAGAAATTATTTGAAACAATCTTAAAAAAAGAAGATGTAACTTCTTTAGTCAAAGAGTTAGAAAATTATGAGATATCACAAGTATGTGATGAAATGACAATTTATCTAAGACAAAAAATGCTTGAAAAAGATGCTAAATTTGACTTATTACTTTTTGATAGATTTTTTAGAATTTTAAGTGATGCAAAACATTTATTATCATTGAATTCTGATGGACTTTTTGTTTTGATTTTAACTTTATCAAAAATGATTGAAGCAACAAATTTAAAATCAATTGATGAAATAATTAATCAAGTTGAAGATATTGAAGTTAAACCTGCTATGAAAGAGGCTATATCAGTTAATAAAGTATTAGAACATGCAAATAATGATGTGAATAATACATATAATGATGCTAAGCCTTCAATTTCTTCTTTAGAAGAAGAAAAAGAAATTAATGTAGAAAATGAGAATAATATATCTTTAGATTCTATAGATGCAATTGAAACTGTAGCTCCAATTGAAACAATTGAAAAAGAAGTACAAGAGCAAGAAAATGATTTTTCGACTCCCTTTGATGAGTTTGCCACACCATTTGATGAAGAAATAAATTTAGAAGATAATAATAAAAAAGAAGAATCAACTTTAAAACAAGAAGATACTGAACTTAATAATCTTCAAGAATCAAACATTAATCTTGAATCAACTACTTCTACTGAAGAAAATAATATTGAAGAACTTGAAGAGGCTGAAGAAGAGATTATTTCTGAACCTTATGACCCAAGTAAAGATGTATATGAAACTTTAATAAATAAAGTATATGAAAGAGATGTCCAATTAGGAGAACTTTTTGAAAGAAATTTTGTATATAAGTCTTTTGAAAATAAAAGTTTAAAAATAAGTTCATATGCTCAAGGAGATGAAAGAAAATTTCTTTTAAAACATTATGGAGTGATTAAATTATTTATTTATGATATTTTTGGACAAGATATTGAAATTGAATTTATAAAGGAAGATCCCTCCTCAAGATAAAATAGAGAAAAAAGAGGAAAATTTAGAGAATAAAGAAGATAACTCTTCTCAAAGTAGTTCTATGCTAGAAGATGTTGAACTTGGTTCAGGTTGTGTTGCAGATATGCAAAAAACAGCAAATCCAAGCCCTTCTCAAAAAGAATTAGAACTAAATGATATTTTAAATTCTCCAATGTTAGATAGAGCAAAAGAATTATTACATGTAAAAAAGATTACTGTTAAAACAAGAAATTAAAACTACTTAAGTCTTAGTTTAATATAATCATATTTTTAATTTAAAAAAAGGTGTAACAATGTATTTTAAACTTATTATGTTAATAACGTTTATTTCACTTTCTTTAAGTGCAAATGAGTTGGATAAAAAAGTCTTAGATTTTGAAAAAAATAGATTTTCAAAAAATTCAAGAATTGAAATAGTTGATTTATCAGTAAATATGAAAAAGCAAATACCTAATAAAAATTGGTACGGATATATTATTGATGTTAATGTAAAAATGGCAGGAAAAGATGTCAAAGCAAAAGATATATTATTTTCTAATGGTGAAATTGTAGCTACAGAACTTTTTGATATAAAAAGTGGAGATTCTTATAAGGATTTGATGACTCCTTCTTTAACAAGAAAATATTATGATGAAGAAAAACTTATTGCAGGTAACTCAAAAGCAAAAGATAAAATTGTAATTTTTTCAGATCCTTTATGTCCTTTTTGTATGGATTTTGTTCCAGATGTAATAAAACATGTAAAAAAATATGAAGATAAAATTGCACTTTATTATTATCATTTTCCTTTAAGTAGAATTCACCCAGCAGCAGTACCTTTAGTAAAACTAATGGTTAAAGCAAAAGAAGATGGAATAAAAAATATTGAAGAAAGAGTTTATTCTGTTTATTGGGATGAGGAATTTTCTTCAAAAGAACAAAATGAAGATGTTATTATTTCTTCTTTTAATAAAATATTCAAAACTTCATATACAAAAAAAGATATTAATTCAAAAAATATAAGTGATGAAATTTTTGAAGATGTTTCTATGGGAGAGGAAGTTCTTGTTCAAGGTACACCTACTATTTTTATTAATGGTGAACAAGATAAATCTAAATTAAAATATGAAGAGTTAGGAAAGTAAAATGAAGAAATTAGTTATAGCGACAAGAAGCAGTAAACTAGCATTATGGCAAAGTGAATATATAAAAGCACAGCTAAATGAACATTATCCTGAAATAGAAGTAGAGTTAAAAACTTTTTCAACTAAAGCAGATAAAATCCTAGATGTTCCTTTAGCTAAAATTGGAGGAAAAGGACTTTTTACAAAAGAGTTAGAAATCGCACTTTTAAATAAAGAAGCTGATATTGCAGTTCATTCTTTAAAAGATGTTCCTGTGGAGTTTGAAGATGGTTTTGTATTAGCTGCATTATCAAAAAGATTTGATCCAAGAGATGCTTTATTAAGTGAAAAGTATGCAAATATAAAAGAGCTACCAACTGGTGCAATTGTTGGAACAACAAGTTTAAGAAGAAGATTAGAAATAAAACTTTTAAGACCTGATATTGTTTTAAAAGATTTAAGAGGGAATATTAATACTCGAATCGCAAAATTGAAAGCAGGGGAATATGATGCTATTATTCTTGCTGCAACAGGTGTTCAAAAACTAAAGATTGAAGATGAAGTTAAATATTTTGTACCTATCTCAACTGATGATATGATTCCATCAATGGGACAAGCAACTTTAGGAATAGAAACGTTAAATGACCCTAAGCTAGTTGAGTTACTATCAGTTTTACATGATAAGAATGCAGAAATTGAATCAACTATTGAAAGAGACTTTGTTAGAACTTTAGAAGGTGGCTGTCAAGTTCCTATTGGAGTAAAGGCTACTATTTTAGATGAAAATTCTGTTGATGTTAGAGCTATTGTTGGAATGCCTGATGGTAGTGAATATATTCAAGAAGATATTGTTGCTGATATTGAAGAGTATAAAACAATAGGACAAACATTAGCACAAACTTTTATAGATCAAGGTGCAAAAGAATTACTTGAAAAAGCAGAAAAAGTAGCATTTGCATAGCATTTTTAAGGGCTTTATGCCCTTCTTGATAAAATACTTCTCAATTAATAAAAAACCTTTTTAATTTTCAAATTTTTACTAGACTTTTTTTATATGTTTTTGTATTATCTTAAATAGTAAATGTAATTTTTATTTAAGGAGTAATTATGATAAATAAGAAAGTAGGTAGAATTAAAGCAGAGGATTGTGTTTTTGTACAAGTTGATATACAAGAAAAACTTTTTCCCCATATTTCAGATAATGAACAATTAGAAAAAAATTTAGTTACATTAATTAAAGGTTTAAAACTACATGAAATACCAATTATTGTAAATGAACAATATAAAAAAGGTATTGGGGAAACAATTCCAAGTTTAAGAGAACTTACTGATGAGTATCCTCATTTTGAAAAAACAACATTTTCTTGTTGTGGAAATGAAGATGGATTAAGTGCAATAAAAGCAACAAATAGAAATACAGTTATTTTAGCAGGAATTGAAACTCATGTATGTGTTTTACAAACTGCTATTGATTTACTTGAAGAAGGTTTAAACGTGGTATTAGTAACTGATTGCGTAAACTCAAGAAAGGCAGTAGATAAAGAGACTGCAATTTTAAGATTAACACAAGCAGGTGTAGTTCCAACAACTTATGAGTCATTACTCTTTGAATTAACAGTAAATGCAAAAAATCCAGTATTTAAAGAAATCTCAAAATTAGTAAAATAGAATTTTCTATTTTACTAAGAATAATATTTACTAATTCTTACAATTTTGTTATAATAAAACACCTATTTTAAGGATTTTTGGTGAAATCTATAATAAAATTATTATTACCTTTTCTTATTTTAACTAATTTGTATTCTCAATCAGAAGAGTATTATGAGTTTGAAGAATATCTAAAACTTTTTAATCAAAAAATAATATATAATAAATTCCAAAAAGAAATACAAGAAGATTCCAAAGCTATTAAAAGAAATAAAAACAAAGTAAAAATAGTAATGGTATATCCAGGTAAACAAATTTCTGATTATTGGAGAAAAAGTAAACTATCTTTTGAAAAAAGATTAAATGAATTAAATATAAATTATGAATTAAGTGATTTTTTTACTAAACCTGCTGTAGAGGTAAAAGAACAATCTAAACAATTATTGAAAGCTTTAGAAGAAAATCCAGATTATCTAATCTTCACCCTTGATACTAAAAAACACAAAAAATTTATAGAAAGATTAATTAGTATAAATAAAACAAAAATTATTTTACAAAATATTACAACACCTCTTAAAGAATGGGAAAATAGACAAGCTTTTTTATATGTAGGTTTTGACCATTATATAGGAGCTAAGTATTTAGCTAATTATTATATAAAAGAAACTAAGGGAAAAGGCAACTATGCTGTTCTTTATGGCTCTGATGGTTATGTTAGTTATATGAGAGGTACTAAATTTATTGAATATATTTCTTCTCACTCTAATTTAAAATTAATTCATGAATATTACACTGATTTTGATAAACAAAAAGCAAAAGAAGCTACAAGAGATTTATTGAAAAGAAATGATAACGTAGAGTTTATTTATGCATGCTCGACAGATATTGCATTAGGTGTTATGGAAGTTTTACAAGAAAAAAATTTACTTGGTAAAATAAAAGTGAATGGTTGGGGTGGAGGAAATAGTGAGTTAAAAGCTATTGAAAACTCTTTATTAGATATTACTGTGATGAGAATGAATGATGAAAATGGTATAGCAATGGCAGAAGCTATTAAGTTTGATATATTAGGCAAAAAAGAAAGTATACCAACAATCTACTCAGGAAACTTTGAAGTTATAAAAAAAGGGATAGAAAGTAACTTTTTAGAAAAACTAAAAAAACGAGCATTTAGGTATACAGAATATGAGTAGACCTAAAGTATCTCTTAGTTTTATAAATAATGCTTTATTATTTGTTTTTTTATTAGTTTTATCTATAGGTATTTCTTTTTGGGTATATTTATCTACAGAAAAAGTATTAGATTATAATATTAAGCAATATTTTTCTCAGACGAAAAACCTATTAAATATAATAATTGAAAATGAAAAAACAAGTTTAGATTATATGACTTTTGAAGCTGCTGAAATTATAGAAGACCTACCTTTTAATCAAAGTTTATTAGAAAGAAAGCTTGAAAATTTGAGTTTTCTTGATAGAGTTGATATTTTATATGTTCAGAAAAATGAAAAAACTTTAGATTTTAGTAACTCTTTATTTAATACTAAAGAAATTATTGTAAATATAAAAAAAGATGATTTAAAAAACACTTTTACGATAGTAAGCTTAAATAATAAAAAGTATTTACTTTTAATCCGTTCAAAAGATATTATTGATAAAAAAACAGGGAGAGTTCAAGCTAAACTATATATAGGAAAAATTATAAATGATAATCTTTCTTTTGTAAATATGATAAAAAAAAGTGCATCATTAAATGATATAAAAATATATATAAATAGGGAATTAATAGTAAACACAAGTAATAAAGTAACTGTAAATATAAAAGATTTTAAAGATAAAAAAATTATAAAAGAAAATGGAAAAATATATTTTAAACAAAAAGTAATTATTGATAGCAAGAATAGTTTTGATTTTGTCTTTTCAACTAATAATTTAACTAGTTCCTTATTAAAAGAAGACTTTAAAATAATTGGTATCTTACTCTTTATCTTTATAATATTTGTTTTTATTGTTTTATATATGATAAGTGATAAATATCTAATAAAACCTTTTTCAAGATTATTGAAATTTGCAAAAAAAGCAAAAGACAATGAGTTGGTATTATATGAAGAAAGCCAAATTTTAGAGTTTGATAATTTTGCAATGGATTTAAAATCTATAATTGATGAATTAAGAGATTTAAAAGAACAATACTCACGAGCCATAGAGGGAGTACAAGATGGTTTATGGGATCTTGATTTAATTACTGGTAAATCTTATTATTCAAATAGATATCTACTAATGCTAGGTTATAAAAACCATTTAGAAGTTGATATTAAGAATTTTTGGAAAAAAAGTGTTCATAAAAAGGATTATAGAAAAACTTTAAAGAAATTAAGTAAACACTTGAAAGGAGAAACAAGTTTTTATGAAGATAATTACCGTTTCAAGTGTAAGAATGGATCTTATAAATGGTTAAAAGTTAGAGGAAAAGTTTTCTTTGATATAGAAGGGAAACCTATACGAATGACAGGATTTCATACTGATGTAGATCACTTTATAAGATTACAAGAAGATAATAGAAAAAAAGAACAAATGATATATCAACAAAGTAAATTGGCTGCAATGGGAGAAATGATAGGGAATATTGCTCATCAATGGAGACAACCTCTAAATGTAATAAGTACTATTGCCTCAAGTCAAATTATGCAAATAGAACTTGGACTAACTAAAAAAGATGAAACAATTAAGGATTTAAATAAAGTAATTGATACAGTGCAATATTTATCAACTATTATAGATAAGTTTAGAAACTTTTTTAATCCAAATAAAGAGTTAGAACATTTTAATATTAAGGATATTATTAAAGAGAATATAGACATTTTTGAAACATCATATAAGTCCTATGGAATTGAGTTACATACAAAATTAGAACCAATTGAAATTCAAGGTTATAAATTTGAACTAATGCAAGTTTTAATTAATATAATAAATAATGCAAAAGATGCTTTAAGAGCTAAAGAAATAGAAGATAATAAATTTATTTTTATGGAAAACTATATTAAAAATGATAAAGTAATAATTAAAGTTTATGATAATGCAGGTGGAATAAAAAGTAGTATTAAAAATAAAGTTTATGAACCATATTTTACTACAAAACATAAATCTCAAGGAACAGGTTTAGGACTTTATATGTCATCTGAAATCATAAAAAAACATTTTAATGGAACTCTTTATAATGAAACAATAGAATATGAGTATGATAATAAGAAGTATAAAGGAGAAGAGTTTATTATAGAAATACCCATTAATATAAATTAATAGGTTTTAAATTCTTAATAAATACTTCCCGTATTTTAAAGTCCATAATATAAATAAAACTATCCAAATAGTAGCACTTAAATGTAAAATACCCATAAAGATTGATGAATTATTTAATACTAAGATAGAAGCACTGATTCTTGAAATTAAAAGTATTTGTGTTAGTGCAAAAAGAAATTTTGTAAAATTATCTGCCATGATAGTCTGAGGTGGAATAGCATGACCTAAACTAACTCTACTTCCAAATCCAATTAATAAAGTTGTTACAAAGCCAAGTGCAAAAATATGTAATCCCATTTTTAAAATTGAAACTTCTAAAAGAGATTCTATAAATAAACCTAAAAATCCAATAGGAAACCATGCAAATCCAATAACTAAAATTTGTAAAATAGCACTTGTCTTTTTAAACATATTAAGTTTTATAAATATATAAGCAAAAAATATAAAAGACAAGAATGAAGTAACTGTTATCATAGTATTAATATTAAATTGTAAAGCAATACCTACAAGTAAAATAAGAAAAAAAGATACAGGTTTAATATATTTAGGTTTTTGCCAAGGTTGGATTTTAGTATAAGTGAAGTAAAAACCTGGAATCATTCTTAATGCAACAAAATAGACCATATTTATTAAATATGCAAAAAAGATTAAATATGATAAATCAATTGTAAATATAGCTTCAATAAGTAGAAGAATAGCTCCTAAAATAAATATTGAGTTTAAATAAATACTGTCTTCTTTTATAATCGCTTTTCCTGATTTAATAGTGGTATAAAATATCTTTGCAAAATAAAACATCACTAAGGAAACAAGAGTTTTTCCAATAAGTGGATTAATAAGTAAAGTTATAAAAAAAGCAACTTGAAGTATAATCCAAGGTTTTATATATAATTTTTCTTTTATAGGGATTGAAGCATTATATTTAGGAATTACAGTAATTAAAAAACCTAAAAATGCATTTGTAAAAACAGCATAATTTAAACCAAATCCATGAATTAGCGTGAAGTTCATATTTATTTTGCCCAAAAGAGAAAATAAAGTTAGTAACATAATAAAAATTGAAAAGAAAATAGAACTTACAAAAAATATTTGATGAGGTTGAGAGCAGAATCTCTCTTTCCAAGATTGTTTAATAGGAGTTTCATTTGGAGAAGTTGAAAATTGCATAATATATCCTAATGATTTTTAGGAAGTATTACATAAAAAATTTATAATTATATTGATTAAAGTCAATAAAGAAGGTTTATCTTTTATTTAAACCTTCTTTATATTAAAAGAGTTTTATTTTAAATCCATTGTTCCTGCTGGAACATGAACATTTCCATCCATAATAATTCTTGCACTTCTACTCATAGAAGCTTTTTCAACTATATATTTCCCATCTTTTTGTGATAAAGTTGCACCAACTTTAATTGCTCCTGATGGATGACCAAAAGTAACTGTCTCTTTTTCTCCACCACCTGCTGCAAGATTTACAAGTGTTCCTGGAATACAAGCAGCTACACCAATAGCAACAGAAGCTGTACCCATCATAGCATGGTGTAGTTGTTGCATAGATAAAGCTCTAACATGTAAATCCATCTCTGATGCTTTAACTTCTTTTCCCGAAGAAGTAATAAAGTCTTGTGCTGGACTTACAAATGCAATTTTAGGTGTATGTTGTTTTGTTTCTGCTTCTTTTGGATCTTTAATTAATCCCATTTTAAGTGCACCTGCAACTCTAATTTTTTCAAACCTTTCTAATGCAGCTGTATCAGAATTAATATCACCTTGAAGCTCAGTCCCTTTGTATCCAATTTCATCAGCATTTACAAATACAGTTGGAATACCAGCGGTAATCATAGTAGCTTTAAATGTTCCTACTCCTTCAACTTCTAAATCATCAACTAAGTTTCCAGTAGGAAATAACTCTTCAGAAGGATCAACTGGTTCAACAAACTCTAATTTTATTTCTTCTGCTGGAAAGGCAACACCATCAATTTCATAGTCACCCATTTCTTTAACCATTCCATTTTCCATATTTACATAGCACAGAATAGTTTTTTTAATATTTGCTTGCCAAATTCTTACACAACAAACACCATTTTCAGGAACATTATCTACCAAACCTTCTTTAATAGCAAATGGACCAACAGCAGATGATAAGTTTCCACAATTTCCACTCATATCAACAAAGTCTTTGTCGATTGCAACTTGACAAAAGTAATAGTCCACATCATGATTAGGAACTTCACTTTTCCCAACTAAAATAGCCTTAGAAGTAGAAGAACTTGCTCCTCCCATTCCATCCATTTGTTTTTTATAAACATCAGGAGAACCAACAATTCTTTGAAGTAATTTATCTCTTTTAGCCGGATTTTCTTGTGCTTCTTTTGGAAGGTCAGCTATATTAAAAAATGTACCTTTTGAAGTACCACCTCTCATATATGTTGCTTTTACTTTAAATTGTGGTTGATAACTCATAGTTTTCCTTTTATATTAAATTATTCATAAAAATATTTTATAATAACTTTATGAATAATTTTAGGGGGGGGTAAACCCCTAAAATTAATGATGACATTCTGCTAAAAATTATCCTTCAGCAACAACGTCTTTAGCGAATTTTTGTAAAATACCACCATTTTTATAAACTTCAACTTCAGCAGAAGTATCAAGTCTACATAAAACTGGGAATTTTACAACCTCACCATTTGCTCTTGTCATTACTACAGTTAAGTCACATCTTGGAGTGATTTCACCTTCGATATCAAAAGTTTCAGAACCATCAATATTATAAGTAAATCTAGTATCACCTTCTTTAAACTGTAATGGTAATACACCCATTCCAACAAGGTTAGTTCTATGGATTCTTTCGATAGATTCAGCAATAAGTACTTCAACACCAGCAAGTCTAACACCTTTAGCAGCCCAGTCTCTTGAAGATCCTTGACCATAGTTAGTCCCAGCAATGATAATAAGTGGTTGTTTTCTATTGTTATATTCTTCAATAGCTTCCCACATTCTTGATTCTTTACCTTCAGGCATAATCTTAGTTAAAGAACCTTGTTTAACATTTCCATTTTCATCTTTAACCATTTCATTAAATAGTTTTGGATTTGCTAAAGTAGCTCTAGAAGCTGTATTATGATCCCCTCTATGTGTTGCATAAGAGTTTAAGTCTTCTATTGGAAGACCTTTTGAGATACAATATTCACCAGAAGCAGACTCAGGTAAAATTGCATTTGATGGAGATAAGTGATCTGTTGTAATATTATCAGGGAATACACCTAATGGTCTTAAACCTTTTAATGCTGGCATACTCATATATTCATCTTCCCAATAAGGTGGTTTTTGAATATAAGTTGAGTTTGGATTCCATTTATAGAATGGTTCTGCTTTAACAGAAGTGATTCCATCTCTATTAAACATTGGCTCATAAATAGCATTATACATCTCAGGTCTAACAAACTCTTTTTCAACTGCATCAATTTCTTCATCAGATGGCCATAAGTCAGCTAGTTTAATATCATTACCATTTGCATCTTTACCTAAAGAATCATTTTCAATATCAAATCTTACAGTTCCTGCTAATGCATATGCAATAACAAGTGCAGGAGATGCTAAGAATGCTTCTTTTACATATGGGTGGATTCTTCCATCAAAGTTTCTATTTCCAGAAAGTACAGCTGTTGAATAGATATCTCTATCAATTACTTCTTGTTGAATTTTTGGATCTAATGCACCTGACATACCATTACAAGTAGTACAAGCAAAACCAACTACACCGAATCCTAATTTTTCCATTTCTGGTAATAATCCAGCCTCTTTTAAATAAACTTCAATAACTTTAGAACCTGGTGCTAAAGAAGATTTAACCCATGGTTTTCTTTGTAATCCAAGCTCATTTGCTTTTTTAGCTAAAAGTCCTGCTGCAATAACATTTCTTGGGTTTGAAGTATTTGTACAAGAAGTAATAGCAGCAATTAAAATACCACCATCTGGAATTAAATCACCTTCTTGTTTCCATTCTTTTACAATACCTTCATCTTTTAATGTAGAAGTTGGAACTAATTTATGAGGTTTAGAAGGACCTGCTAAAGATCTAGTTACTTTAGATAAGTCAAACTGAATAGTTCTAGCATATGTAGCATTTTCAAATTGATCTGCCCATAAACCATTTGCTTTAGCATAAGCTTCAACTAATTCACATTGTTTTTGTTCTCTACCTGTTACTTTTAAGTAAGAAATAGTTTGCTCATCAATTGCAAATAAACCAGCAGATGCTCCATATTCAGGAGTCATATTTGCAATAGTAGCTCTATCTCCTAGATTAAGATATTTAACACCTTCCCCAAAGAACTCTAAGTATGCAGAGATAACATTGTTTTCTCTTAAAAATGAAGTCATAGAAAGTGCAATATCAGTAGCAGTAATTCCAGGTGCTCTTTTACCTACAATTTCAACACCAACAATTTCAGGAACTCTCATATAAGAAGGGTTTCCTAACATTACATTTTCAGCTTCTAATCCACCAACACCAACTGCAATTACACCAAGTGCATCAACATGAGGTGTGTGTGAGTCAGTACCAACTAATGTATCAGGACTTGCAATTCCATCATTTAAATGAACTACTGGAGACATTTTTTCTAAGTTGATTTGGTGCATAATACCATTCCCTGGAGGAATTACATCTACATTATTAAATGCTTCTTTAGTCCAGTTAATGAAGTGGAATCTATCAGCATTTCTTCTATCTTCAATATCTCTATTTTTTTGAAATGCATCTGGGTCATATCCACCACACTCTACTGCAAGTGAGTGGTCAACGATTAATTGTGTTGGAACAACTGGGTTAACCTTATCAGGATTTCCACCTTTACTAGCAACTGCTTCTCTTAGTCCTGCTAAGTCAACAAATGCTGTAAGTCCAAGAATATCGTGACAGATTACTCTTGAAGGGTACCAAGGGAAATCTTTATCTGTTCTTTTTTCAATTAATTGAATAAGTGAATCTTTTAAGTCTTCACTAGGACATTTTCTAATTAGATTTTCTGCTAATACTCTTGATGTATAATTTAGTTTTTCAAAAGAACCAGGTTGAATATCTTCAACAGCTTCTTTAACATCATAGTAACAGGCATCTGTACCATCTAATTTTTTAAGATATTTCTCGTTTGTCATTTTCATATCCATTTTATTTTATTTTGATTTATTTTTAAATAGAAGAAATAAATTTTTCTATTTACCAACAGTGTTAAATTTTGTTGAATTCTTCCACTGTATTGTGGCATAAAATTAAGTAGCCTCAAAAGAGACTGACTTAAATTTTTATCTAAGAGTTTGTTTACTTTGTATAAGTAAATTATTATCTATCTTCTAAAGCAACAAAGTCTCTTGGCTCAGGTCCAGTATATTCTGAACTTGGTCTAATAATTCTATTGTTTGCTCTTTGTTCGAATGCGTGAGCAGCCCATCCAGCAGCTCTTGACATAATAAATAATGGAGTGTAGTATAGTCTTTCGATTTCCATGTAGTGGTAAATTAATCCACCAAAGAAGTCGATATTATCAGGTAGACCTTTTTCAGCTTTAACTTTATCTCTAACTGCTTTTGCAATATCAAATAATTTAGGATCAGAAGTCTCTAATTCTTTTAATTCATTTGCTAAATCAAAACCAACTGGAGATCTTGGGTCTACTTCTCTATATACTCTGTGACCGAATCCCATAATTTTTTCTTTTCTTGCAAATAGTTCATCTACTTCTTTTAATGCATGATTAACATCATCAAATTGAAGTACAAATTTAATAGCAACTTCATTTGCTCCACCATGTAAAGGACCTTTTAATGTTCCAATACCAGTAGTCATACAAGCATATATATCTGATAAAGTTGAAGCAGTAATTCTATTTGCAAATGTAGAAGCATTAAACTCATGTTCTGCATATAAAGTTAACATTGCATTCATAGCTTTAACTTCAACATCTAAAGGTTTAGTTTCTTTTAATCTTTCTAAGATATACCCTGCCATAGTAGTTTCTTCAGAGATTAAATCAATTTCTTTACCATGTACATGCCAGTGATGCCAGTAAACTAAGAAAGATGGGAAAGCCCCTAATAATCTAATAATTTTATCCATTTGATCAGAAAAATCTTCTGCTTCTGGTTCAACACAACCTAAAGCTGAAGTTGCAGTTTTCATTACATCCATTGGATGAGAAGAAGCTGGAATTGATTTTAATACATTTTTTACAGAGATTGGTAATTCTCTACCTGCAATAATTTGTCTTCTAAACATTTTAAGTTCATGTTTATTTGGAAGTTCTCCTTTTAATAAAAGAAATGCAACTTCTTCAAAATCTGCTTTTAATGCTAAATCTGCAATATCATAACCTCTATAGTTAAGACCATTTCCTAAACCACAAGTACAAATTGCTGATTGTCCAGCTGTAACACCTGCTAATCCACTCATTATAATTCTCCTTTTTTTCTTTTCCCTAGATTTATTTTAATTATATGGTTAATAGTTAATAAACTATTTCGCTTTTCCCTTTGCAAATAATTCATCCATTTTTTGCTCATAATCATGGTAATTTAACATATCGTATAATTCCATTCTTGTTTGCATTGTGTCTATAACACTTTCTTGAGTACCTTTATCTTTTAATTCTTGGTATACATTTAATGCAGCTTTATTCATTGCTCTAAATGCTGATAATGGATAAAGAACCATATCAATACCTACACTTGCTAATTCTTCAGTTGTAAACATTGGAGTTGCTCCAAACTCAGTAATATTTGCTAATACTGGAACATCCATTTGATCAGTAAACTCTTTGTACTCTTTTAATGTATGAATTGCTTCAGCAAAAATAGCATCTGCACCAGCTTCAACATAAGCTTTAGCTCTTGCAACTGCTGCTTCTTGACCTTCAGATGCATGTGCATCAGTTCTAGCAATAATATAGAAATCTGGATCAAGTTCTTGTTTTGCATCTACAGCAGCTCTAACTCTATCACACATTTCTTCAGTTGAAACTAATTCTTTATTTGGTCTGTGTCCACATCTTTTTGCAGCAACTTGATCTTCAATATGAAGTCCTGCAGCTCCAGATCTGATAAATTCTTTAACAGTTCTTGCTACATTAAATGCGTGTCCCCAACCAGTATCTGCATCTACGATTAATGGAGTATCACAAATAGAAGTAACTCTTCTAATATCAATACATACATCTTCAATCATAGTCATACCTAAATCAGGTAATCCATAAGAAGCGTTTGCAATACCACCACCTGATAAGTAAATAGCTTTGTGACCTACTTTAGTAGCTTGTAACGCTTGATAAGCATTTATTGTTCCTACAATTTGTAAAGGAGACTCTTCTTTTAATGCCTCTCTAAATCTTTTTCCTGCGCTTGTCATAACACGTCCTTTAATTTGAATTGACTATTATTATACATCATTTGGACATATTGGGAGTGTATGATTTTGTTTTTAATTTCGCAATTTTTTTTGTAAAAAAATATAATTGTACAATTATTGTAAATATTAACAATAATTGAACTTATATGTAATTAGTAGTACAAAATATGAGGTTATTTATAAAATAGAGAAAGTAAAAGGATTAAAACCTTTTACTTTTTATACAAATGAGAATAAGTCAGAGAATTCATTGAAGTTCATAGCTTCAATAGTTTTTTGTTCAAAAGAAATAGCTTCTATTTCTTTGCAAGTTTTTGCTGAAAATTTAGTTTTTAAAGCATTTTTATATTTTTCATTTAATAAAGGAATACCATCATCTCTTCTAAGTCTATGACCAATAGGATATTCAACTTCTATTTTTTCAGTTGATGTACCATCTTTGAAAAATACTTGAACTGCATTTGCAATTGATCTTTTATCTGCTTCTAAATATTCTTTAGTATATCTATCATCTACTTGAACATCTGTTAACTCTCTTAATTTATCAATTCTAGGGTCACTTGCTGCTTCATCAGTATATGAATCGGCAGTTAATTTTCCAAAAATTAGTGGATATGCTACCATATATTGTATACAATGGTCTCTATCTGCATAATTATTTAGGGGTCCTACTTTATTAATGATTCTATGACCTGATTCTTGTGTAGTAATAATTATTTTTTCTATTTCATCAATTTTATCTTTTACATAAGGGTGTAATGTCATTGCACATTCGCAAGCTGTTTGTGCATGAAATTCTGCAGGGAAAGATATTTTAAATAATATATTTTCCATTACATATGATTCAAAGGCTTGTGGGATATGTAAAACTTCACCTTTTTCTTTTTGTTTTTTCATTTTTACATCTTGATATCCCCAATAATCAGCAGTTAGAGCTGAAGGGTAACCCATTTCTCCACTTAAAGCTTTTAATGCTAGATTAACTCCTCTTGAAGAAGCATCACCAGCTGCCCAAGACTTCCGTGAACCAGTATTTGGAGCATGTCTATAACATCTTAAGGCACCACCATCAATCCAAGCATGAGATACTGCATTTCTTACTTCTTCCATTGTTCCACCAAGCATTGCAGCAGCAACAGCTGTAGAAGCAATTCTTACTAATAATACATGGTCTAACCCTTCAATATTAAAGCAGTTTTCAAGAGCTAAAATACCTTGAATTTCATGTGCTTTAATCATTGCAGTTAAAATATCTTTTACTTTTAGTGGTTCTTTGCCTTCTGAAATATTTTTTCTTGAAAGATAGTCTCCTACTGCCCAAATTGCACCTAAATTATCTGAAGGATGTCCCCATTCTGCTGCCAGCCAAGTATCATTAAAGTCTAACCATCTTGCAATACAACCTATATTAAAAGCAGCTCTTTCTGGATCTAACTGAAACGATGTTCCTGGAACTTTTGCACCTAAAGGTCTAAATTCTGCTCCAGGTACAACAGGACCTAATAATTTTGTGCATTCTGGATGTTCTAGTGCTAAAATTCCACAAGCAATAGTATCAATTAAGCAAGACCTTGCCGTATCATAAGCTAAGTCGGAATTTATCTCATAGTTTACTGCATATTCTGCAATATCAGTCATAAGTTTGTCAAACTCTGGTCTCTTGGTGTCTAAAATACCCATATTATTACTCATAATAAGTCCTTTATAAAATTGATTTTAATTATTAAAATTATATAATAAATTTTAATAGAGTCATTGTATAGTTTTTGTAAGCATAATTACAGTTTTTTTTAATAAAATGAATTTTTGTACAATATTTGTTCTTATGGAATAAATTAGTACAATACTATAAATTATTATGGAGTTTTATATGGTGTACAAAAACGGAATTGAAAAATTTATAGAAATATTTAAAAGATCAAATCTAAGTATATCAAAATTTGCTTCTTTAATTCAAAAAGATAGAAGAACAGTGACATCTTGGATAGACAATATTTCAGATATAGAACCAAATGAAGAGGTAAAACAAAAGATATGTCATATTTTTAGATATCCAGATTTTATTTGGGAAGATGGTTGTACTGGAGATGAATTTATAAAGTCAATCACTCAAATTCCACAAAAAGAAGTTAGAATTATTGATGAGGATTATACAGGAAGATTAAAATATATAATTGATTTAGAGAAAAATAGAAGATTTGTAATTCAAGCACAATTCCCTGGTCCAATGTATAGAGACAGTGCGGTAAAAAGAGTTTATCGTTCAAAGACTAGTTGTGAAATAGAGGATTTAAAACAAAAAAGAATTGACCAAATGCTTAAGTATGATTATGATACAACAGAGTGGTATTCTATAAAATCTGTTTTATCTTTTTGTTTTGCAAGTATTGGAAACTTTTATACAAAAGAAGAGAAGTTAAGAATATTAGAACTGATGTATGAACTTTTTAATAATAATTATAATAAAAAACTATTTTTATTTGATTCTTTTTCTAGGAAAATATATGGAACAGAAACAACATATATTTCAATAAATGTAAAACAAAAAATACTTTTCTTTAAATCTCCAATTGAATCAGTATTTATTGAAATTAGGAATAAAAATTTAGTGGAAAGAATGCATAAATATTATTCTTCTCCTGTTGAAGCTCCTAGTCATGTTAACTTTTTAGAGTCAGTAAAAATTATTAAAATCTTACAAGATGCTATAAAATATAATAATAGTATATTACAAGCATATGAAACAATAAATAGAACTACAGATTATGGAGAATTATTTTATAATAATCTAAGTATTGATTTACAAAGTCAAGTTAGTAAACCTAAGCCTGGGCAAAGAAGAAATTAAGTTTAAGGATTAAAATGAGTAGCAAAGAAAGATTATTAAAAGTCACATTTGATGAAGTCTATGAAAATGGTTATTATGCAACATCAGTAGATAAAATCCTAAAAAAAGCCAAATTAAATAAAGGAAGTATGTATCACTTCTTTAAATCAAAAAAAGAATTAATGTTAGCAGTAATTGATGCGCATATTTTTGAATACATTGATAAAAAGTATAGTGAAATTTTAAAAACAGATAAGAACTATATTGATGAGATGTTTAAAGTTTTATATAACAAAGAGACTTTTAATTTTACTTTTGGTTGTAGATTGAATACTTTAGTTCAAGAATTGTCACACCATGATAAAGATTTTAAAGAAGCCTTAGAAAAAGTTTATTTTCACTTTGAAAAAGTATTAGAACAAGTTTTACAAAAGGCAAGTGATAATAATGAAATTGAATATTCAGATATTAAAGGCTTAGCTGTTTTTGTAGTTGCTTGTATAGAAGGAGCTTTATCAACTGCTAAAAAATCTCAAGATGGAAAGCATTTTGAAACATGTATAAAACAGTTGGAAGAGTTTTTTAAAAAAATTGAGAAATAACTCTTGACTATATAGTCAAAATTTGGTATAATTTTTTTGACTAGTTGGTCAGGTCCCTTTTTTTGTGTCCATTGATTTGACTGAATAGTCACATTTTCCCCCAAAAGAGTTTAACTTAAAGATTATTTTAATTATAACTACTCTTTATCCGCAACTACTTAATAGTAGTAATAATGACATTTGCGAAAAAGCATCAGCCTAATTAAAAGAACGTAAAGTTCTTTTAATTAGAATAACTTTTTATATACTATTCTTAACATTTTACTTTACTTCTTATATCAATAATGAAATTTTGCTACTTTGGGGATACTTCAAAGTTCATAGTTAGTATTAGAGTTAAAATAGTAGAGATAAATTTTCAAGGGATTATTATAATAAATCCAACTCTTCACTGATATCTTTTATTAGTTTTGAAAGTGGGCGTTTGTGTAAATCTTCATCTTTTTTATAATTACCAAGTAGATATCTATAAATCTCATCTTCACTAAAGCCAAAACTTTTTAATTCTTCTATATAACTTTTTGGATAATAAGCTTTTTTTATCAAAAGTTCTAGAACAATATCTTTATGTTGTTTATATAACTCTTTTAGTTTAAATATTTCTATATTTTCATTTGTCGATACAAAATCTATTTCAAAACTATCATAATTGTATTTTTCTTTTTCTATGTTAAAGAAATTAATATCATTTGGTGTATAAGTTAGTTTAAAATCATTTTCTTTTATTTCATATGGATTAATCAAATCTTCTTTGATTTTATTACTTTTTGTGTGATTACAAATAGAACAACTTGGTATAAGATTATAAAAACTCATTGCTAAAAAAGGATAAATTGACTTTGGATAAAAGTGGTCTATCTCTGGTCTTAACTTTCCACTTTTTTCATCTACTACAAAAGTATAATTTCTATTACAATAAGGACAAGATTGTAAATCCAATTCTTGAACAAACCTATATGCACCATATGTTGTTCTTTCTCTCCAATTGTCATACTCTTTTTCAAAAATATCTTTTCTTAGTATTTTATATATTCTTTTCCAATTTTTTTCTTTTGTATTTATTTTCCCAATGCTATTAGGAAAATTATTTTCAAAATATTTTATATATTCTTTCATTTTAGAGTTGTTAGCTTCTAAAATATCTTTTAAATTATCTTTTATATATTCTAAGCACTCTTTATCGATTTGTTTTAAATTTGAATCGTCTATATTTTCAAATAATTCTTTTATTTTATGCAATGTTTTATCTATATGCATATCAAAAAGTTCTTTATTAAATAATATTCCTATCATAATTGTTTTAACTCTTTAGAGATTTTTTCTTGTAGTTTTTCTAGTTCTTCTTTTCTTTGTTTTTTTATAAAATCATCATCAAATTTTTTATAATACATATCTAAAAGTTTTGTTTTTAAAAACTCTTCTCCAATCATTTTTATAGTGGCTAAGATTTTTATTTTTTCTTCTTTTGTTGGATTAAAATCTTTATCTTTAAAATCTTTAATTATGTTATCTATTTTATTTTTTGCAAACTCGCCCATAAGACCATTTTCCATAAAGAAACCATGAGAAAGTAAGGTATGAATATTTGCTCCAAATGGATTTATATTAATAAACTTACTTACATTTAGACAATTTCCTTTTTGTAGTTTTTCAATATTTATTGAAGGATATTTGTCTTTTGTATTCTCATCTACTTTATCTAAAAATATTATATTTTCTTTTGGTAAGTCTGATAGAATAAATGGAGAGTGTGTAATGAAAATCAAATGAAAAGAACATTCAAAATTTTCTATAGCTTGAAGAGTTTCTCTTATATATGACTTTTGCCAATTAGGATGTAAAGAATTTTCGACTTCATCAAAAATTAATGTAAATACTTTGTTTCTATAATTTTTATATTTATTAAGTTTTAAATTTATATAAAACTTAATAAATTCACCATTACTTAATTCTTCAATAGAAACTTTTTTTTCATTTAAAAAAAAGAAATTAAAGTAATTTACATATTTCTTTATTTTTAAAGTATGTAGTGAATCAATTTTTATTGCGTTTGTAGTGAAGTATTTATATTCTTTCTCTGATGGAATATCTATCTTTAACTTTTTTAATTCTTTTTTAATACTTTTAATATTTTTTATCTTTTCTAAATCAAAGGTATTTATATTATCAAGTAAAATTAAACATAAAAATTTATTATATTGATTTATATATAATTTATTTATTTTCTTTATTTCATCATTTGAAAGTAAATAAGATTTTAATCCTATATCATATAATAATTTAGAAAAACTATCTTCATAATTAAAATTTTTTAATGAAAACCTCATATATTTAATTGAACTTTTATTTATTGATGATGAACTTTGGGCAATTTCATTATGTATATTTTCCTTAGATATTTCTATGAAATTAGAAATATATTTTTTTGATTTAAAAGAATTTAATTTATATTTGCAATAAATTTCTTTTATATTTGATAGAATAAAATTCTCATTTTGTTTAGAGATATATAATATTAAAAATTTTGCAAAATTTACACTATCTATAGAATGATAAATATTATAATTATCATAGAAATAAGAAATGAAATTACCTAAATTAGTCTTCCCACTACCATTTTCCCCAACAATTGCAGTGATATTTATATTATTAGGAAAAATATTTACATAGTCTTTGTTTTTATCAATAGTCAATTCATTTTTATCTTCATCATACTCACACTCAAAATTTGGAGAAAAATTAAACCCTTGTTTCTTTATATTCTTATAATCCTCAACCCACAAATAAACTAATTCCATAATAACTCTTTAAATATAATATTTGAAAATATATTACAAAAATATTATTTAAAAGTTTACATAAATATCAATAACTTATTAAGAGGTTTTTTATTTGATTCAAGATAAAAACTAGAAAAAAGTATGAATCTGCTAAAATAATAAATTATAAAAAAGAAGGAATATCATTGAAACAATACTTAGACTTACTGCAACATATTTTAGATAATGGTATTAAAAAAGAGGATAGAACAGGTACTGGAACTACTTCAGTTTTTGGTTATCAAATGAGATTTGATTTAAGTGAAGGTTTCCCTCTGGTAACTACAAAAAAAACTCATCTAAAAGCTATTATTTCTGAATTACTTTGGTTTATTGAAGGTTCTACCGATGAAAGAAGATTAGCTGAAATACACTATGGACAATGTAGAGAAGATATTATTGGTAAAAAAACAGTTTGGACTGCAAATGCAGATGCCCAAGGTAAAGATTTAGGTTATACAAATACAGATACTATTAAAGAACTTGGACCTGTATATGGAAGTCAATGGAGATCTTGGATAGGAGCTGATGGTAAAGCCCATGATCAGCTTGAAACTGTAATTGAACAAATAAAAAATAATCCAGATAGTAGAAGAATCATTTTAAATGCTTGGAATGTAGCAGAGATAGATAATATGGCACTTCCACCTTGTCATACTTTTTTCCAGTTTTATGTGGCAAATGGAAAATTATCTTGTCAACTATACCAAAGAAGTGCAGATGTATTTTTAGGAGTACCTTTTAATATCGCTTCTTATGCTTTATTAACTATGATGATTGCACAAGTTTGTGATTTAGAAGTAGGGGATTTTGTACATACTTTTGGCGATGCTCATATTTATTCAAACCATATGGAACAAGTAAATTTACAACTTAGTAGAACACCACATAAAAAACCAACTATGAAAATTAATCCAGATATTAAAGATATAAATGATTTTAAAATGGAAGATTTTGAGTTAGTTGATTATATATGTGATGAACCAATCAAAGCACAAATGGCTGTATAAAAAAAGGCAAAAAATGAAAATATCAATGATAGTAGCCTATGGAAAAAACTGGGAAATTGGTTTAAATAATCAAATGCTTTGGCATATAAGTGAAGATTTTAAAAACTTTAAACAAATAACTTCAGGTCACCATATTTTAATGGGAAGAAAAACTTTTGAGTCAATTGGAAAACCTCTTCCTAATAGAACTTCACTTGTCTTAAGTAGAGGAGAGTTTGAACAAGAAGGTGTTTATACATTTAATGATATTCAAAAAGCTTTAGATTTTGCAAGGGCAAATGCAGAAGAAGAATTATTTGTAATTGGTGGAGCAAATATCTATGAAACTATGTTTGACTATGTTGATAAAATGTATTTAACTGAAGTTGATTTTGAAGGTCAAGCAGATGCTTTCTTAAAAGAAATTGATTTTTCTTCTTGGGATTTACTTGAGCAAAGAGAATATGAAGAGATAAAAGAGGGAGATAAAGTTAAGTCTCCAGCTTGGAAATTTAAAGTATATGAGAAAAAGGATTAATCCTTTTTCTTTTTTATTTTATTTAATATCTTCATCTACAATACTTATTTCCTTAAAGATAACAAAAGATACTTTTTTTAACTTCTATAGAATATAAAATTAAGCTTACAAGAAATGAGTAAGAACAGATAATAAATATTTGTGATAAAATTCTTACTAAATTACAAGTAAAAGAAGGATACAAATGATAAAAACTTTTTCCACATTATTCCCTTTATGGGCGATAGCTGTTTCAGTTTTTGCATATTTTCAACCAGATTTAATGAGTGGCTTTAAGTCTTGGATAATTCCATTATTAATTTTGATTATGTTTTGTATGGGGGTTACTCTTAAAATAGAAGATTTTAAAAGAGTTTTAAAGCGTCCAAAGATTATTGCAGTAACAGTTCTTTTACAGTTTTTATTAATGCCTTTCATTGCTTTTGGTATTTCTACTATTTTTGATTTTTCCACTGAGTTATTAATTGGAATGATATTAGTTGGGGCTGTTTCTGGTGGTACAGCATCTAATGTAATTGCATACTTAGCAAAAGCTGATGTTGCTTTATCTATTACAATGACTGTTGTTTCTACTCTTTTATCAATTATTGTAACTCCTTATTTAACTTTATTATATGTGGGACAGACTGTTCCAGTTCCTGCTTTTAGTATGCTTTTAAGTATTTTAAAGATTGTTTTTATTCCAGTTGTTATTGGAGTTATAATAAACCATTTTTTCAATAAGCATATTGAAAAAAGAGAAGATCTTTTTGCTTTTCTTTCTATTCTTTCAATTGTTTTTATTGTTGGAATAGTTGTTGGACTAAATCAAAGTAAAATAGGAACTGTAGCTGTAACACTATTTTTAGGAATTATTTTACATAATTTATTAGGTTTATTTGGTGGTTTTTATATATCAAAACTATTAGGTTATAGTAAAAAAGAGTGTAAAACTGTTGCTATAGAAGTTGGAATGCAAAATTCAGGTTTAGCTGTTGCTTTAGCAATGAAATACTTTACTCCTTTAAGTGCTTTACCTGGAGCTATTTTTAGTATTTGGCATAATATATCAGGTTCAATACTTGCTGGATATTGGTCTAAAAAAGATTAAATAATAAGTAAAAAAAGGTATTAGTATCAGTAATTTTATAACTATAAAAGAAGTTAATAAGTACTTTGATGATTTTCATGTCTTGAAAAATATAAATTTTTCTGTGAAAAGAGGAGAAATTGTTGTTGTTTGTGGACCTTCAGGTTCTGGAAAATCAACTTTGATTAGATGTCTAAATGGACTTGAAGAAATAGACTCGGGTCAAATTATTATAGACAATATTGATATTTATAAAAATAAAAATAGTTTACAAAAAATAAGAAAAGAAGTTGGAATGGTATTTCAACATTTTAATTTATTTCCTCATTTAACAATTTTGGAAAATATTACTTTAGCTCCTATGCTTGTAAAGAAAGAGAAAAAAGAAATTTCTAAAGAATTTGCAAAAGAATTGTTAAGAAAAGTAAAATTAGAAGAAAAAATATTATCTTATCCTTCAGATTTAAGTGGAGGACAAAAACAAAGAGTAGCTATTGCAAGAACTTTGGCCATGAAACCTAAGGTTATACTTTTTGACGAACCTACTTCTGCTTTGGATCCTGAAACTATTGGTGATGTTCTTTCTGTTATGAAGCAATTGGCAAAAGAAAATTATACAATTGTTTGTGTAACTCATGAAATGGGTTTTGCAAAAGAAGTATCAAATAGAGTAGTTTTTATGGATAAAGGCGAAATAGTAGAGGAAAATACTCCTGAAAAGTTTTTTCAAAATCCAAAAAGTCAAAGAGCAAAAATCTTTTTAAATGAAATTTTGAGTCATTAAAATATTTATATAAAGGAATTAAAATCTTACAAAATTGTGGTGTAGAAACTATTGCAAGTTTTACTTTAATATTAGACCCTTATAATGGAGTTACTATAAATAAAGATAAACTACCAAATGCAAAAGATAGTTTTGAATTTAATCTTGAACTTTTAATAAAAGAAATAGAAAAAAGAAGAAACCTTATTTGGATATATGTTCCTATAGAAAAATCAGATTTTATTCCAGTATGTGTTAAATATGGTTTTTTCTTTCATTCTTGCGATGAAGATTATGTTTTATTGGTAAAAAGACTAAAGGAAAATGCAATTGTTCCTACCGCAGCAAATCATACTTTAGGTGTAGGAGCTGTAGTTATAAATGAAAAAGATGAATTACTTGTAATAAAAGAAAAAATATCTACAATTGGATATAAACTTCCTGGAGGACATATTGATAATGCTGAGCAAATTTCAACAGCTGTAGTACGAGAAGTTTACGAAGAAACAGGTATAGACGTAGAGTTTGAATCAATAATTTCCTTAGGACATTTTTATCCTCATCAATTTCATAAATCAAATCTTTATATTCTGTGTTTAGCAAAACCATTAAGCCATAAAATCAATATCCTAGATACTGATGAAATAATTGATGCTAAATGGGTAGCTGTTGATAAGTATTTAAATGATGAAAAAGTTCTTGCTTATTCTAAGGCTATTGTTAATGCAGCTTTGAAATATAAAGGCTTAAAATTAGATAATAACACTTTATCTCATATCAAAAAAGATATAGAGTTATTCTTTCCTTTAGAAAAATAAAAGTATAATCTCCTCAATTTTTACAAAGGATTATAAATGAAAAAAATAGTATCAACAAATAAAGCCCCAAGTGCAATTGGACCATACAATCAAGGTACATCTTTAGATAATTTAGTATTTACATCTGGTCAAATTGCATTAGTTCCTGAAACAATGGAATTAGTTGAAGGTGGAATAGTAGAACAAAGTAAACAGGTTATGGAAAATTTAAAAGCTGTATTAGAAGAAGCAGGAAGTTCATATGAAAATGTTTTAAAAACAACTTGTTATTTATCTGATATGGATAATTTTGCAACATTTAATGAAGTATATTCAGAATACTTTAAAGCTGAAACAGCACCTGCTAGATCAACTGTTGCAGTAAAAACTTTACCAAAAAATGTTTTAGTTGAGGTAGATGCAATAGCTTATAAAAACTAGAAGTTTCTTCTAGTTTTTATATTTTTATATTTTTATATAATATTCAATATTTTACTTTCATTATTTCTTTTTAAATAAATAATTTTGATAATTTTTAAATTATATGATACAATTCTTATTATTAGTTTAAAAAGGATAAATTATGATTGTAGAAAATTCACAAGTAGGTCTTTATTCAGAGTCAAAATTCACTTTTGAACATAAGTCAAGTACAAATGTACAGTTACATTATGGATATGAAAATCAAAATGAGGAATCCCAAACTAACAGAAATGAGGCATTTTCTTTAGATTTTCAATATTCATATACTTCAAGTATTCAGTATGAAAGGGTAGTTTATAATTATGAAGATAATCTAAGCTTAGAAGACAGGATAAAAAAAGCTATTATTGAGAAACTACTTGAACGACTTTATAATGAAGATGAGATTTCTTTATATCCAAATAAAAAATCCCCTGTTAGTCTAAAAGAAGATATGTTTAAGTCAACTCTTCCTTCAAACCCTTATGAAAAAGCTGAACAGCTTCCTACACGAGAACTAAAAGCAATGACTTTTGATACAAAAGAATCATACTATCACAAACAAAGTGTAGAGTTTTCTGCTTCAATTAAATTTCAAACTCCTAATAAAAGTTATGAAATGAGTATAGACTTATCCTTTTCACAAGAATTATATGAATCAAAAAGTAGTCGTATGATAATTGGAGATGAACGTTTTGTTGATCCTTTAGTTGTTAATTTTGATGAAGATATAAACCCTTTTGATAATATCAGTCCTTTCAGGTTTGCCTTTGATTTAGATAGTGATGGAGAGACTGAAATGATTCCTTATTTGAAGCATGGAGCAGGTTTCTTAGCTCTTGATAAAAATGAGAATGGAAAAATTGACAATGGTAAAGAGCTTTTTGGACCTCAAACAAATTATGGCTTTAAAGAACTTGCTATGTATGATGAAGATAATAATAGTTTTATTGATGAAAATGATTCAATCTTTGATAAATTAAAAATTTGGAGTATTGATAGTTCTGGTAATAATTCTTTAATTTCATTATTAGATGCAAATGTTGGAGCTATTTATTTAGGCGATGTACAAAGTGGATATGCATATAAACAAAGTATAGAAAGTACGGATGCTATTCAAAAAAGTAATGGTATTTTTATAAAAGAAGATGGCTCAGGTTTGGGAGTAGTAAATTCTATTGATGTGGTTGTTTAAACAATTTGTAGGTATAAATAAACAAAAAATAATTTTATTTTTTGTTTATTTTAAACTCAAACTTACTCTTTGCTTCTCTACATCAACACTTAAAACTTTTACTTTTTCTAAATTTTGATTGATACTTAAAACCTCACTTGGGTGAGAGATTCTTTTATTTGATATTTGTGAGATATGAAGTAGGGCGTCATTTTTTAATCCCACATCAATAAAAGCTCCAAAGTCAGTTATGTTTCTAACTATTCCAGATAAAATAAAACCTTCTTTTAAATCCTCTATTGAAGTTACATCGCTAGCAAATTTTACTTGATTGAAGTTTTCTCTGATATCAAAACCAGGCTTTTTTAGTTCTTCAATTATATCTTTTAGTTTAAGTAAAGAAGAACCTAGCTCCTTGGATATACTTTGTATTTGTGACTCTTTAATATCTTCTATTTTATAATTTTTTTGCAAGTTTTTTGTTACTTCATAATCTTCTGGGTGAATAGCAGTGTTATCTAAAATTGATTTACCATCTTTGATTCGTAAGAAACCAACTGCTTGTTCATAAGCTTTTGCTCCAATCCCTTTTACTTTTAGAAGTTCTTCTTTTGAAGTAAACTTTCCTATCTTTTCTCTGTGTTCTACAATATTTTGTGCTAGTTTTTCAGTAATACCAGAAACAAAAGATAGTAGTTTATATGAAGCAGAGTTTATATCAACACCTACTTTATTTACTAAGTCAATTGTTGTATTTTCTAATTTTAGTGCTAACTCTTTTTGATTTACATCGTGTTGATATTGACCAATACCTAGTGATTTTGGATCTATTTTTACTAAAGCTGCCATTGGGTCACGAAGTCTAGCCGCAATTGAAATAGCTCCTCTAATAGTTACATCAAGATTAGGATACTCTTTTTGTGCAATTTTAGAAGCAGAATAAACACTTGCACCTATTTCACTAACAATTGCATAATTTATATTATAGTCTACATCAAGGTTTTTTTCTTTGATTAATCTTGCTATAAAATCAGCACTTTCCCTTGAAGCAGTTCCATTTCCAATTGCTATTGCTGTGATATTATATTTTTCAATTAAAGAGCAAACTATTTTAGAAGAGTTTGTAAAATCTTCTTTAGGTTTTGTAGGATAAATTACAGTAGAATCAAGATATAAACCATCTTCATCTATAACTGCTAATTTACAACCAGTTTTATATCCTGGGTCAAGCCCTAAAATAACTTGATTTACTAATGGTGCTGTTTGGAGTAACTCTTTTAAGTTTTTACCAAAAAGTTCAATAGCTTCGCTACTTGCTTTTTCTTTTAAAGTTGTAAGAGCTTCTCTTTTTAAACTAGGAAGCAAAAGTCTTTTTAGTCCATCTTTATAGGCATCAAATACAATCTCTTTTGAAGAGTTTGCCCAAGAAGGGATTTTGTATTTTTTAATATTTTCTAAAATATGCTTTTCATCAATATTTATTTTAATAGTTAATTGTTTTTCATTTACTGCTCTTAAAATTGCTAATGCTCTATGGGATTTAATATATTTTATTTTTTCTTCTTTTTCCAGAAAGTTTGAGTAAAGACCATCTTTTTGAAACTCTTTCCCTTCTTTTATCTCTATAGTTCCCCAGTTTGAGATTAGCTTTCTTATTATCTCTTTTGATTTAAAATCATCGGCATATCTTTGAGCTATAATATCTTTTGCACCAGTTATAGCATCTTCAGTAGATGTAACTTCTTTATTTAAAAATTGTTTTGCTTTTTGTGAAACTTCTTCTTTAGTGTATTTTAAACTTTGAATAATATTTGCTAAAGGCTCTAAACCATTCTCTATAGCCTTACTTGTTCTTGAAGATTTTTTATCTTTAAAAGGAGTGTAGATATCTTCTACTGCTTGTAAAGTTGTTACTTCACTTAATTGTGATAAGACTTTGTCATTTAAAAAGTTTTTCTCTTTTAAAATAGAGATTATCTCTTCTTTACGTGAAAGTAATTTTTGAGAGTAAGAATAAACTTCCTCAAAAGCTCTTAATGCTTCATCACTTGCATTGTTTGTTAAGTCTTTTCTATATCTAGCAATAAATGGAATAGTACAGCCTTCATTTAGAAGGTTGATTATATTTTTTATAACAGAAGTTGGTAGTTGTGTTTTCTCTTTAAGTAACTCTAACAAATCTTTAGTCAAGAACTATTTCCTTAAAATCACTTCTTGTATTTTTAAGTGGTTTATTACTTTTTGCACGTACAGTATATACAAAAGATATTTTTGCTTCATCTGTAGTATTTTTACTTGCATGGTGAAGTGTTTTACAGTGAAATAATACAATGTCACCTTTTTCTAGATTTTGGTGAGTTCTTTTTTCTATGATTTTTTTATTTTCTTCATTTTCATCTAAAAAATTATCAGCATCATCAAAACAGGCTTTTGTAAAGTTTATTTTATGTGTTTCAGGAATAAATTCTAAAAGACCATTTTCTAAATATTCATCTCCTAAAGCTAACCAAACTGATACTAAATCATCATTTTCAAAATGCCAATATCTTCTATCTTGATGCCAATAAGTTCTTGTACTTTCATGGGGAAGTTTAGTCATTATTGAGTTGTGATGTGCTAAAGTTAAAACAGGAGTATCATTTAAGATTTGTTTTAAAATTGGTCTTATTTCCTTATCTGTCATCCACTCTTGGAAAATTTCTTCTCTATCATATACTTGTCTTAATCTTCTAACTGTAATTTTATCTTCATTTAGACTCATATATTCTTGTTCTGTTTCTATTGGAGCTTGTTTTTTTATTAGATGTTTTTTTGCTTTTTCTAATATTTCATCACATAGTTTAGGATTAGCAAAATTTTTAAGAATTAAAAAACCATCCTTTTGGAATTGTTGTAGTTGTTCTTGCGTTAATTTCATTTTTTACTTTCATGTAAATTTTTTGTATTATACAAAAAAATCTATTTTTATTAGGTTATATATCAATTAGAAAATTATAATATAAGTAAAACTAATAATATATTTATAAATATTTATTATAATATAAGATTAAAATAAATATACTGTAAGCACTCATTTATGAGAATGACTATTATTAGGAGAAAAGATGAAAAAAGTAGTATTTCTATCAGCTTTATGTTTTTCTTTATTGGCTTCAAGCTCATTTGCAGCAGAAGCTAAAAAGGGATTAAATGTAGTTTTAACAGCAGCAGATGCACAAACTCAGCAAATGGCAATGGTATTGTCTTTAATGACTTTAAAGCAAGGTAAACAAGTAAATATGACACTTTGTTCAAAAGCAGGGGATTTAGCTGTAAAAGGAATGAAAAGTGAAAAACTAAAACCTAAAGGTAAAAGTCCTAAAATGATGTTACAAGCTATTATGAAAAATGGAGCAAAAGTAGAGGTTTGTCCTTTATATTTACCAAATGCAAATAAAGACAAATCAGTATTATTAGAAGGAATTAATGTTGCAAAACCAGCAAAAGTTGCAGAACAACTTTTAAATAGTGATTTTACAACTTTAAGTTATTAATACTTATGGGTGAACAGCCTTTAGGGCTTCACCTATAGCAGTTATAGTTTTAACTGTAGTCACACCAGCTCTTTGAAGTGCTGCATATTTTTCATCAGCAGTTCCTTTGCTTCCATCAATAATTGCTCCTGCATGTCCCATTCTTTTACCTTTTGGTGCAGTTACTCCTGCAATATAAGAAACCACAGGTTTTGTAATATTTGATTTAATAAATTCAGCAGCAGCTTCTTCTTTTGCCCCACCAATTTCACCAATCATTACAATAGCTTTTGTATCTGGATCATTCTCAAATCTTTGTAAGATATCAATAAAGTCACTTCCTGGAACAGCATCTCCACCTATTCCTACACAAGTACTTTGTCCAAAACCAGCTAAAGTTGATTGATTTACTGCTTCATAAGTTAGTGTTCCTGATCTTGAGATAATACCAACACTTCCTGACATATGAATAGATTCTGGCATAATTCCCATTTTACATTGACCTGGTGTTATTATTCCTGGGCAGTTTGGTCCAATAAGCGTAGAACCATTTAAATCAATAGCTGCTTTAACATCTAACATATCAATTGTTGGAATACCTTCTGTGATACATACAATTGTTTCAATACCATTTTCACTAGCTTCAATAATTGCATCTTTACAAAATGGAGCTGGAACATAAATGATTGAAGCATTTGCTCCAGTTAATCTTTTAGCACATTCTACTGTATTATAAATTGGTAAGTCTAAGTGTTTTTGACCTCGCTTACCTGGAACTACACCACTTACAACAGTTGTTCCATATTCTATAGCTCTTTGTGTATGGAAGCTTGCTTGTGCTCCTGTTAAACCTTGAACTAGCACTTTTGTATTTTTATCAATTAAAATTGCCATTACTTTTTCCCTTGTGTTAATTCAATAATTTTTTCTGCTGCTTTGTCTAGGTTTGCTTCTTCATAAACTGTTACATTTGAATTTTTAATTAATTCTAAACCTTCTTTAGCATTTGTTCCTTCAAGTCGCACTACAATTGGTATATTAATATTCATTTTCTCAACGGCTGAAATAATACCTGAAGCAATAATATCACATCTTACAATACCACCAAAAATATTTACTAAAATTCCATTTACTTTTTCATCTGAAAGGATTATTTCAAAAGCTTCAATAACTCTTTTTTCATTTACACTTCCACCAACATCTAAGAAGTTTGCAGGATTTGCTCCATGCGTTTTAATTAAATCCATGGTAGCCATGGCAAGACCTGCCCCATTTACCATACAACCTATATTTCCATCTAAACTTACATAATTTAAGTCTAATTTTTCTGCTTTCAATTCCCTTGCATCTTCTTGTGATTCATCTCTTATTTCATTTATTTTGGCTTGTCTATAAAGAGCTGAATTATCTACTTGGATTTTTCCATCAAGACACATTAAATAACCTTGCTTTGTTACAACAAGGGGATTTACCTCTACTAAAGATAAATCATTTTTTATGAACATTTTATACATTTTTTGTAGAATATCAATCATTTGAGCACTTAAAGTTTTATCTAAACCTAAATCATCACAAATTTGCCTACACTGTGCAGGCATAATACCTACAACAGGGTTAATAGGGTTTCTTAAAATTTTTTCAGGAGTTTTATCTGCAACTTCCTCAATTTCTACACCACCTTCACTTGATGTGATAATCATAACTCTTTGAGTAGTTCTATCTACAATAAATGCTAAATAAATTTGTTGAACAACATCACAAGGTTCTTCAATATAAATAGAGTTTATAGGTTGACCTTCTTTTGTAGTTTGTTTTGTTACTAATCTACTTCCTAAAAGTCTTCTTACTTCTTCATTTGCTTGAGCTTTTGAGTCTACTAAAACAACTCCTCCAGCTTTTCCCCTTCCTCCTGCATGTACTTGAGCCTTTATAACCCATTTGTTAGTACCAATTTTTCTTAGAATATCATCTAATTGAGAAGGGTGAGTAAGTAGCTTACCTTTAGTTGTAGGAATATCATATTTTCTATATAAATTTTTTGCTTGATATTCATGAAGATTCATAAAAGTTCCTTTCAAAGTGGCTCCACTTTTCATAGGAACCTATTATATTATCTTATAAAATGTTTTCAAATAGGAACTTATATCAAAACTATCTTGTAATAGTCCTTAAGCTTAATATGATATTAAAAAAACTTAAAAAATATCTAATCATAAATCAATTGAAAAGATTGTATCATTCCTTATAAATATAAAGGAAAATTATGGCTTATTATTCGTCTTATGGTGCAGCTCAAGGAGTAACAGGTTCTTGTCATCTTCTTGAAGTAGGTTATTTAAAGATTTTAGTTGATTGTGGTCTCTTTCAAGGAAGAGATGAAGAGTTAAATATTGAAGAGTTTGAGTTTGACCCTAGTGAAATTGATTATGTTATTATCACTCATGCTCATTTAGATCATATTGGAAGATTACCTTTATTAGTTAAAGAAGGCTTTAATAAAAAAATCATCTCTACAAGAGCTACTTATGAAATAGCAAAATTAATGTTGGCAAATGCAGCTGGAATTATTCAAGAGAGTAAAAACCCAATTTATAATGAAAATGATGTGGAACCAACTTTACGATGTTTTGGAACTTTTTTAGAATATAATGAAAGTATGCAATTATCAGAAGACATAAAAATCTCATTTAAAAATGCAGGACATATTTTAGGTTCGGCGAGTTTAAAAATTGAATATAAAGAAGATGGTATGGATAAAAGTGCTATTTTTTCTGGAGATTTAGGTCAAGATTCAAGAATTATTACTTCTTCTGTTCAAGCTTGGGAAAAGGGTAATTATATTTTTCTAGAGTCTACGTATGGTGATAGGCTACATGATGACTTAAATATTTCAATTAATAGTTTTAAAGAGAATATTTTAAAAACTATAAATAATGGCGGCGTTGTTTTATTACCTTCTTTTGCTTTAGAAAGAACTCAAGAATTATTGTATTTATTAAAACAAATGAGTGAAGAAGGTTTATTGTCAAATATCCCAGTTTATTTAGATGCTCCTTTAGCTACTAATGTTACAAAAGTATTTAAGAAGTTTCCTTATTTAATGAATGATGAAATAAAAACAGTCTTTGAAGAAGGGAATGACCCCTTTTCTTTTAAAGAATTAAAAGTAACTTTATTAAAAGAAGAATCAATACGTATCAATGAAGTAGCAGGTCCTAAAATTATTATTGCTGGGTCTGGTATGTGTGAAGGTGGTAGAATAAAATACCATTTAGTTAGATATTTACAAGATCCTAGAAATAAAGTAATATTTGTAGGCTTTCAAGTTCCAGGAACACTTGGAAGAAAAATATCAGATAGTGCAAATGAAACAATAAAAATAGATGATACCCATATAAAAGTAAAAGCAGATATAGAAGTTATTAATGGTTTTTCAGCCCATGCAGACCAAGGGGATTTAATTAATTTTGTGAAAGATTTAAAAGATGTATTTTGTATCTATTTAATTCATGGAGATGAGCAAAGGTTGAAAATTTTTAAAGAAAAAATTAATGATGAATTAGAAAGTAAAGTACATATTGTAAAAAAGAAAGAAAGAATATATATTTAAAAGAGGAAAGTTCCCTCTTTTAAATTTTATTTTAGTCTTATTAAAAATAATAGACCTACAACGGTTATTATTATTCCAAATATTCCTATTGTATTAGGAAGTGCAACATTTAATAATATTAATTCTCCTAATAAAGAAAAGAAAACATCTCCTGATTGAGTAGAGTCTACAAGTACTAACTTGTGGGGTGTATTACATAAAGAGCGGGCATATAAAAAAAGTGAAGTTGCAATAATTCCAGAAAATATTGTAATTAAAGCAACATTTATATATTGTTCTTTACTAGGTATTTGTGAATCAGTAATAAAGAATAAAACTATCCATAAAGGTAAACTTCCTAGTGTAAGTAAAAAGATTTTTACAAAACTATTTTTTATTATTGAAATATCTTCATTATTATTTTTTCTTCTTTCTTTCTCTTCCCAAACCATTTGATTTCCAATAGGAAATGAAAATGCAGCAATTAAAACTGGTAAAAAACCAAGGAGTAAAAGCTCAAGATTATTAATATTAAAATGACTTATATTTACAAGGGTTACACCGATAAAAATCATTAATGTTATTGCCCAAATTTTCTTTGATAGTTTTTTACCAAAAAATGAAAGAACAAACAATGAGGCTAGAATTGTAAATTGAAATGTAGTAGCAATAATCCAAGCTGGAGAATAATATGAAGCATAACAAATTAAAGAATAGAAGAAACCAAACCCTATGCTTCCTGCTATACTCCAGAATTTAAAGTTTTTTATATATTCATTCATTACTAATTTAAAATATGAGAAACCTTTAAAAAAAATAAATCCAATTGATATAAAAATTATAGTAAATAAAAAACGTAAGGATGCAGACCAATACCAATGCCCACCATCAAGAGATATTGCTCTATTTATTAGAAAGGTAGCAGAGAAAAAAAGTGCAGCAATAAGTCCAATTATAAGTAAATAAGTGGGACTATTTTCATATTTTTTAAAAAATGTTTTGATTTGATTCAATTTTTAATCCTAAAAAAGTAAGGTAAGAGAGAAGAGGGAGAAAAAAGAGTTCCTCTTCTCAATAGAGTAAAAATAAGTAAAAGAGGATTATAACTCAGGAGATTTAATAACCATCATTTTTTGATTTTGCATTTCATTCATAGAATCAGGGATACCACCTAAACCTAAACCAGAAGTTTTAGCACCACCAAACGGCATCCAGTCAACTCTAAATGCAGTATGATCATTAACCATAATAGTAGTACCATTTAATTTCTTAACAGATTTTAAAGCAGTGTCAATGTTCTTAGTGAATACAGCAGCTTGGAAAGAAACATCTAAAGAATTAGCTCTAGAAATAGCCTCATTAATGTCTTTGTATGAATAAATAATAACAACAGGACCAAATACCTCTTTCTGAGAAACAATAGCGTCATCAGAAGGATTTAAAATAACAGTAGGCTCATAACAAGAATTAGAGATTCTCTTACCACCAGTTAAAATTTTACCACCTTTAGTAACAGCCTCATTAACCCACTCTTCAACTCTGTCAACTTCAGCATTGTTAATAAGTGGACCAACTTCAGTTTTAGGATCTAATTGGTTACCAACAACAAGCTTAGAAGCATAGTCAGTTAATCTAGAAGCAACATCATCAACAATAGATTCATGAACATAAACTCTCTGAACAGAAACACAAACTTGCCCAGCATGATAAAAACCACCTTTACCTAAATCAGGGATCATAGCATCAATGTCAGCATCAGGCTCAACAATAACAGGAGCAACTCCACCATGCTCTAAAGCAGATCTAGTACCAGGAGATGATTTAGAATTAAGATACCAACCAACAGGACCAGAACCAATAAAAGTAAAGAAAGCAGTCTTAGGAGATGTAACTAATAACTCTCCACCTTGTCTATCACAAACAACAGCTTGAGCCCAACCATCAGGAAGACCAGCTTCTTTAAGTAACTCGATAAGTCTAACAGCAGACATAGGAGTTTGAGTAGCAGGTCTAATAATAACAGGACAACCAACAGCAAGAGCAGGGATCACTTGGTGAATAGCTAAGTTAAAAGGATGGTTAAATGCAGAGATAGCAGCAACAACCCCAATAGGTTCTTTCATAGTATAAGCCATTCTGTTTGCAGATGAAGCAGTATGACCCATAGCAATTTCATGACCTTCTTGTAAACCAATTTGCTCAATAGCAATCTTAACACCATTGATAGCTCTTTGAACTTCAACTTTAGAATCAATGTAAGGTTTACCACCTTCACTAGCACAAAGAATAGTAAGTTCTTCAACTTGAGAAGACATAATTTCCATAAGCTTTTCTAAGATTTCAACTCTTTTAAACTTAGGAATCCAGTTATCAACATCTAAAAATCTTTCATGTGCAATATCAATTGCTTTTTCAACACCTTCAATACTTGTAAATGGAACTTCTCCAACTACGCTATCATCATATGGTGATTTTACTTCTATTGTTTTCATTCTTTTCCTCTTAATTTATAATTTAAATTTTAATATTCTGTAAGTCTAATTACAAAAACTGAACAAGCAGCATGTCTTACAACACGTTCAGGTGTACTACTAATAAAATAACTACTAAGTCCAGGTTTTGTTGCCATCATTACAATTGCATCACTTTTAATTCTTCTTGCTTCTTCAAGTATTTCTCTATGGGCTGAACCATCTCTAATATTAAAAGATATTTTATCCTCTGGTAAAGAGTGTTTCTTTGCAATTCTTTTTAATTCTACAAAAGCACTATGATTATAGTGCTTTTCATTTTCTTCATCAAAAATTGGATAAACAGAACCATGGGCTTTATTTTCATTAACATAAAGTAGTGAAAGTTTACCTTCATCTCTATCTAGAATTTCCAATGCCCCTGCAAAAAGTTTTTCATGATTATCTGTATAATCTAAATGTAATGGTACTAAAATATTTTTGAACATTTTTTTCCTTTATCCCATAATTTTGTCTGGTAACCATAAAACAATTTCTGGAAAAACCATACAAATAACTAGGACTGTAAAATTAACTAAAATAAATGGTGTAACTGATTTATATATTTCTCCCATTCCAACCTCAGGTGGTGCAATACCTTTTAAATAAAATAGTGCAAAGCCGTAAGGAGGGGTTTGAACAGCAATTAAAATATTAATAATCATTAAAACACCAAACCAAATCGGATCATATCCAAGAGATACTGCAATTGGTGTGAATAAAGGAGCACACATTAATACAATAATAAATTCATCAATAATAAATCCTAAAAATAGCATTATCAATTGAAACATTATTATAATCATAATTGGAGGTAAATCTAGTCCATGAGTAAAGTTAGCAATCATTCCTTGAATTCCCATTAATAAATGAAAATTACTAAAAACAGAAGCACCTAAAATGATCCACATTGCTACACTTACAAGAATACCTGTTTGTAAACCTACTGTTTTTATCATTCCTAATTTAAAACGTTTAAAAAATATAGCAAGTAGTATAGCTCCTGCAACCCCCAATGCCCCTGATTCAGTTGGAGTTGCTATACCACTTATGATACTTCCTAGTACAACAAAAATCAAACCTATAGACAGAAAACCATCTCTAAATACTCTTAATTTTTCTTTACCTTTTAATTCAGGTAAACCAGGATTGTTTTCACTAAGTAAAGGTGCATTTTCTGGGTTCAATCTTGAACTTATTACTATATAAGCAATTAGTAAAGTAATAGTTACAAGTGCAGGAACCATAGCTCCTAAAAACATTCTTCCTACAGAATTTTGTGTAGAGGCTGCAAACATAATCATTGGAATACTTGGAGGAATTAAAATTCCTAATGCCCCACCTGCCATAATTGTACCTAGTGCTAATCTTCTATTGTATCCTGCATCAAGCATTGGCTTTAAAGCAATACTACCAGAACTCATAATTCCTGCTCCAATAATACCAACCATAGCTCCAATCATAGAACAAATAAAAACTACACTAATAGCAAGAGAACCTCTAATTCTTCCAATCATCATTTGACTTGCTTTAAACATTGCATCACCAATTCCGGAGTGGGTTAGAAGTTGTCCCATATATATATAAAGAGGGATTGCTAATAAAATGAAGCTAAAAAATGTTGCTTCAACAGTTGTTGGAATAACATTAAAAATTCCATCTCCCCAAGTGAAGTATCCGACAAGCATTGCTATTCCACCTAGTGCTAATCCTACTGGTGCTCCTAATGCAAAGAAAATTAAAATGCAAAATAATAAGATAACAGTTAATAATTCAACACTCATCTTTTATCTCCTTTTCATCAACTAATGGAGAACCAGTAATTAAATTATAGCTCTCAGTTATAATATCTCTAATCAATTGTAGACTAAACAAAACACTTGCAACACATAACATAAGCCAAAAATGCCACATTGGTGGTGCCCATTCACTTTGTCTTCTATATCCATATTCTAATGCTTCATTAAATTTTGTAACACCCATATAAAATATGATTATTAAGAAAAAGACTCCAAGAGAGAAAGATATGATGTTGAAAATATTTTTAACTTTAGGAGAAACTGATAAATATAAGATATCTACATTAATATGAGATCTCTTCTGTTGAGCATAAGCTCCTCCTAAAGCTGCAATATAACCAAATAAGAACAAAGATAAATCATAGGCCCAAATTGTTGGTGCATCAAAAATATATCTTGCAATTACTTCATATACAACTATAAAGGCAAGAAGAGGCATCAGATATGATGCCACTTTGCCAAACCACATAATAATTTTGTCAATTACTATACAAAATATTTGTAAGCTTTTTTTTAACATAATTTAGCCTAAACTAATTATTGAGCATTTTTTTTCAAAACATCAATTAATTGTTTACTATATTTGTCTTTTGATGAATACTCTTCCCATAAACCAGCTCCTGCTTCTTTCCAAGCTTCTTTATCAGCTTTTGATGGTTCAGGAGACCATTTAAGACCTTTTGCTTCCATTTGTGCAACAGCTTCTTTTTCCCATTTTCTACCCATTTTTAATTGAGCTTTTGCATGAGCTACAGTAGCTTCATAAACACCTTTTTTTTGAGCATCATTAAGTTTGTTCCAAGCATTTCTATTAACAACAATTGGTAAAACTTGTGCACCAGCAAGTGGTAGTTTATACATGTATTTAGCAACTTCAACGTGGTTTCCATCTCTATGGTCAATCATATTAGAACCAATTGAACCATCAATAACACCAGTAGCCAAACTAGTATAAATCTCACTCCAAGCTAAAGAAACAGGTGAAGCTCCTAGTTTTCTTAAAAACTTACCATATGCTCCAGGAGCTCTTATTTTTAAACCTTTGAAGTCTTCAACTGATTCAATTGGTTTTTTTGTAATAATATATACAGGAGGTTGAATATATGGTTCTAACCAAGTTAAACCTTGAGATCCGTAAGCTTTTTTAAGTATTTTATCCCAACCATCTTCATGGAAAAGTTTATATAGTTCATCAGTATCTGCAGTTCCCCCTGGAAGTCCAATTTCAACAATACCTGCAGGTAATTCTCCAGCATGCATTGATTGAAATGGTGCAGCCATAGTAATCAGACCAGATTTAGTTGCTCCTAATAGTCCTGATGCCCCAACACCTTCACCTGAAAAAAGTACTTGTACTTTTACTTCACCATTTGTATTTTTTTCAATATCTTTTGCTAATTGTTGATAAAGCTCACCAAAAGCAGTACCTCTACCATATAGATTTGAAAATCTCCAGTTATGTTGAGCTGCTGTTGCAGTATCAACCATAAACATAATTCCTAATAATGCAACAATTGATGTTGTCATTAAATTTCTTTTAATGCTTGAAAATAATTTTAACATTAGTTCGTCTCCTTTTTAGTTTTTGTTTTTCATAAAATAAATGAAAACTTATTTCTCTAAAGCTTCCATAGATAGATATTTCAGAATACACCTCCTATATATAAGTTAACTTACTTCACTAAACTTGTAAAAAGTTCATCAAATTTATCAAGTCCTTCATTTAATGTTTCATCACTAATAGTAAGTGCTGGTAAAAATCTAATAACATTACTATTAAATCCACAAGATAATAAAACTAATCCATGCTCAACTGCATTTGCAGTAATTGCTTTAGTTAATTCTACATTTGGATTATAAATATCTCCATCTTTCATAAGTTCAAGTGCAATCATTGCACCTTTATTTCTTACATCAGTAATTAAGTCTGGAAATTTTGCTTTTAAATCATTTAGTCTTTTACTAAAAATTGCACCAACCTCATTTGCTCTCTCAATTAAGTTTTCTTCTTCAATTACATCTAATACAGCTAAACCTGCAGCACAAGCAACTGGTGAACCACCATAAGTTCCGCCAAGTCCACCAGGTATTGGAGTATCCATAATTTCAGCTTTTCCAACTACACCCGATAATGGGTAACCACCAGCAATACCTTTTGCCATAGTCATTAAATCAGGTTCAATTCCTGAGTATTCCGTACAAAACATTTTTCCAGTTCTTGCAAAACCTGTTTGAATTTCATCTAAAATTAAAATAATTCCATGCTCATCACAAATAGCTCTTAGTTCTTTTAATAATTCAACAGGAGTTTGATAAAAACCACCTTCTCCTTGGATAGGCTCAATTATAATTGCAGCTACATCTTCAGGTAGAATATCAGCTTTAAAAAGATTTTTAAGTGCTACTAATGTATCTTTTACAGATGTATTATTAAACTCTGTTGGATATGGTAAGTGATAAATTTCAGCAGGGAATGGTCCAAAACCTTTTTTATATGGCATTGTTTTTCCAGTTAGTGCCATTGTAAGATTTGTTCTACCATGAAAACCACCATTAAATGCGATAACTCCTCTTCTTCCTGTATGTGCTCTTGCAATTTTTACACAGTTTTCAACAGCTTCTGCTCCAGTTGTAACAAAAATTGCTTTTTTTTCAGTTTCTCCTGGAGCTAATTTTGTTAATTTTTCTGCTAATTCAACTGCTACTTCGTATGGATTTACCATTACACAAGTATGACTAAATTTTTCAATTTGATTTTTTACTGCTTCAATAATCTTTGGATGACTATGTCCTGTGTTACAAACAGCAATACCTGTACCAAAATCAATAAATCTATTTCCTTCAACATCCCATATTTCAGAATTCTTTGCTTCCTTTACATATACTGGATAAGCATTTCCTTGACCTCTTGCGAAAACTTTGTTTTTTCTTTCTTGTAAATCTTTGTTATTCATTTCAAGCCTTCTTCTTTATTTAAATATTTTTTTGTTTTTCTCTAAAATATTTAATCTAAACTACTTTCCTATAAAGTCTTAATAATTTAACCATACTAATATTCTAGATATTTAATTATTACTGAAAAAAGTAGTGAAAAAGTAACCATATAATCTCTTTTTAATATGATAAATAAGTAAGGGTTTATCTATTTGTTTAGATATGATAAAAAAATATACTATATATAAAAAGTATAGTTTAAAAAATAAACAAAAGTATCTTTTTTAAGAAAATTTTATTTTAAGTTAATAGGAATATAAATAGAAAATTGAACACCGTCTTGAATATTTTTAGCACTTAGCTGTCCTTGCATATTTTGTTCTATAATCATTTTACTCATATATAAACCAAGACCTGTTCCATTATAGCTGTCTTTAGTTGTAAAATAAGGTTCAAAAATTTTATTTATTATTGATTCATTAATTCCACCAGCATTATCAGAAATCAATATTTTAATATGGGTTTGAAGGTGTTTAGTTTTTATTTTTATATATGGACTTTCTATGTTCTTTTCTAAAAATGCATCCTTTGAATTAGTAAGAATATTTAATAAAACTTGAGAAAGTTCATTTTTAAAACCATAAATTGTTATATCATCAGAAATCTCACTTTCAATTTTAATATTATGACTTTTAAAACTATCATCAATAAGAAATATTGTTTGATGAATAGCATCTTTTATAGAAAAAGTGTGTTTTTCTTTGTTTGGCTTAAAAAAGTTTCTAAAATCATCAATTGTAATTGACATTTTCTCTGTAAGAGCATTACTTAAAACTCTTTGTTTATCTAAGTACTCTTTATCTAGTTTGTTAAGAGAGTGACGTAAATGAATATTTTGAATTATAGTACTTAATGCACTTAAAGGTTGTCTCCATTGATGTGCAATCATACTTATCATTTCTCCCATTTCTGCAAGTTTTGATTGTTGTATTAAAAGTTGCTCTTGTTTTTTTCTATTATTTATTTCTTCTTTTATTTTTGTATCTAAGTTATTATTTAAATTCTCAAGTTCTGAAGTTTTAAGTTTAAGTTTTTTATTAGAAAGTTCTAATTCTCGAGTTCTAAGTTGCACTTTATCTTCTAATGTACTATTTAATACTTCTATTTCTTCTTTTGCTTTTTTCAGTTTTTTTATATATCTGTGTTGAACAAGATAAGTATATAATATTAATAAAAGAATAAATGATAAAAATCCTATAATACTCCAAAAGAGTTTATAGTCAATACTTTTTTCATATTTAACTGTTACCCATTTGCTAATAATTTTTTGTCTAGTTTCTTCACTTATTGAGTTAACTACTTTTTCAAAGATATTTAAGAGTATGGGGTCATCGTTTCTTATTCCAACTGATAGTTGCCATCTCTCATCAAATTTACCTGATATTTGTAAACTACCATAAAACTCTTCTTGAAAAGCATATGCAACATTTAGATGGGTAGTAACTTGTCCAAATATTTCTCCTCTCTCAACTTTTTTTAATCCAGCTCTTAAATGTTCAACATCTACTATTTCAAGGTCTGGATATTTGTTTCTTATTATTTCATTATAAGCAAAATTCTTTTGAATACCAATTCTTTTATTGGTTAAATCTTTTAAATCACTAATAAAACTAACATTTCTTTTTGTAACTAAAACTAAAGGTGCTGTAACATATGGCTTTGTAAAGTTCATATATCCACGTCTAGATTCTATATCCATTACAAAAGACAAAACATCACATCTTCTAGTTTTCATAAAATCAAGGGCTTGTGTCCAATCTTTTGTTTCTATAAGTTTTAGTGGAACTCCAATTTTTTTTTCAAAGTTTTTCATATAGTCTGCAACAATTCCAATGTGTTTATGATTTTCTATTTTTTCATAAGGCATCCAGTCTGGGTCAACACATAATTTAATATTAGTTCTTTTATCTAAATAATTAATTTCTTCCTTTGTAAAGATTATTGGTAAATTAGCTAAATCTTTTAAAAACCATTTATCAAAAAGTTCTTTTTCTTCTTTTATTGAAATAGAATTTAATCCTTTTTCTAGAATTGATTGTAAGTATGTTTTATCTTTACTTGTAAAAAAATATAATTTTGATGGTTCAAAAGTTATTAAGGGCATTGCTTTTAAATCAATAATCAAGTTTTCTTCTAAATATTCTTGTATAATAATTGGAGAAGCAACAAGAGCATTAACTTCACCAGCTAAAAGTTTTTGTACAGATTCTTTTATATTATTAGTTCTTTCTACTTTTATATTTATATATTTTTTCTTTATGTGAGGTATTGTTCCTAGTTGATTAACAACTGCAATTTTCTTACCTTTTAAATCATTAAAAGATTTTATACTTTTATCTTCTTTTTTTACAAATAAAACTCTTTTAATTTGTAAAATTTCTGAAGAATAGACACCTAGAGTATTTTCTATCTTTTCATTATTTATTATAGGTGCAATATCAATTCTATTTTCTTTAATAGCAAGTGGAATTGCGGCTTGTTTCACTTTTGTTATTTTAGTATTAATATTATATTTTTTAATTATTAGTTTTAGTATATCACTAACAAAACCATCCATTTGTGTATCTTTATTGATATAAGTTAAAGGGTAAAGTTCAGATAAACCTATTCGTACTTCATTGTTTTTTATCCATTGTTTTTCTTCTTCAGTTAAGGATGATGAATCTGCAAATAAAATGCTTGCAAAAAATAAAGAGATAATAACAATAAATTTCAATCAAAAGCTCCAGCGTTTTTGTAATTATATCATAGAATGTAATATTATTGAAAAGCAAACATTACCTTGCTTATTACAAACATTAAGATTTCCTTTATGATTATTTTCAATTATAATTTTAGACATATATAAACCGATACCTGTTCCATTCTTCTCTTTTTTTGTTGAAAAATAAGGTTCAAAAATAATATTCAGATTTTTTTCTTCTATTTCCCCTCCATTATCACAAATTTCTATTTCTACACTATCTTTAGTATCAAAAGTTTTAATTTGAATTTTTGCCTTGTCTATATTTTTTTCTAAAAATTTATCTTGAGCATTTTTTAACATATTCATAAAGACATGCATAAGTTCATTTTCATAAATATGGATTTCTTTTTTACTTTCTAAATCAAGTTCTACTTTTATGTTATTAGCTTCTAAATCTTTTTCAATAATTTTTAAAGCATTTTTTATAGGAGTTTCAATATTAGTATTTATAAGTTTTTTGTCACTTTTATAAAAATTTCTAAAATCATCAATTGTTGTAGTGAGATTTTGTACATAAAACTCTATTTCATCAAGTTTCTGTGTAAAAAAAAGAGTTTGTTCTTCTCTCCCTTTGGCAGTTTCTAAATTAAATTTATTTGAAAGTAGTTTATATTTTAAGTTAAATGAAGCAGTTCCTATAGATGCTAAAGGTTGTCTCCATTGGTGGGCAATCATATTTATCATCTCTCCCATTGCTGCAAATCTTGATTGTGTTTCAATAATTTGCTGATTTTCTTTATTTTTCTGAATTTCTATTTCTAATTTTTTATTTTTTTCTATTAATTCTTCTTTTAATATTTTTGACTCAATTGCTTTAATAAGACTTTCTTTTAATTTATAAATATCAATGGGTTTTAATACATAAGCACTAATATTTGACTCAATAGACTGCATTAAAAAATTTGTTTCTTGGTGTGCAGTTGTAATAATTATAGGGATATTTTTATCTATTTTTCTAATTTCTTCAATCATCCCTAAGCCATCAAGTTTAGGCATTTTTATATCTGTTAAAATTAAGTCTATTTTCTCAGAAAAGTTTTTAAAAATAGATAAACCTTCTTGTCCATTTTTAGCACAAAGTACATTTATTTCAAAAAGATTTAAAGTTTCAGTTATTCCTTCTTGAATTATAGATTCATCTTCAGCATAAAGAACAGTAATATTTTTTAAAATTTCATTTTCTAACATGATATCTCTTTTTGCTTTTTTATAAGTATACTACCAAATAGTAGTCAAATAATATTCAAATGTATCATATAATTCATAATAGTTATATATTATGAAACTATTTCAAATGTCAAATTTATGTATAAATATAAGAAATAAAATGCTAATATATTTCATAATACTATATTTTGAAGGGATTTAATGGATTATGACTTATTAAAAAAATATACTAAAAATCTTAATGTACTTTTTGTAGAAGATGATGTAGATTTTAGAAAAGAGTTTTCTGAATTACTCAAAGATATTTTTCCAAAAGTCTCAACAGCTATTGATGGGCTAGATGCTCTTAATAAATATAAAGAATATTATAATAAGACAAATAGCTATTATGATTTAGTTATTTCAGATATAAAAATGCCAAATTATGATGGAGTGGAATTAGTTGAATCTTTATATAAAATCAAAGAAGATCAATTAGTTATAATTTTATCTGCTAGAAATGAATTTAACTATTTATTACCATTAGTTAATTTAGGTATTCATCAGTTTTTTACAAAACCTATTGATTATTCAACTTTTTTAGAAGATATATTTAAATTATGTAGTCAAATTTATCATAACAACTTAAATAAAAATGAAGATATTATAAGAATAAATGAATCTTTATTTTGGGATAAGAAAAAGAAAAAATTAATTAAAGATAATAAAGCAATAAACTTAACAAAAAATGAAATTAGATTTGTAGAAACAATATTGGAAAATAATGGGAAAATATGTACAGTAGATGAACTTATAGATATTATTTGGTTTGAAGAATTTGATTTAAATGCAGATATAACACATTTAAAAAGTCTTATTTATCGTTTACGAAAAAAAGCACCAGATTTACATATAAAAAATATTTATGGTATGGGATATATGCATGAGTCTTAATCTCTAATGCTAAAAAAAGAGTAAAGAAAAGGAGGGGTGACCCCTCCTAAGATAAAAAAAGAGGATTATAACTCAGGAGATTTAATAACCATCATTTTTTGATTTTGCATTTCATTCATAGAATCAGGGATACCACCTAAACCTAAACCAGAAGTTTTAGCACCACCAAACGGCATCCAGTCAACTCTAAATGCAGTATGATCATTAACCATAATAGTAGTACCATTTAATTTCTTAACAGATTTTAAAGCAGTGTCAATGTTCTTAGTGAATACAGCAGCTTGGAAAGAAACATCTAAAGAATTAGCTCTAGAAATAGCCTCATTAATGTCTTTGTATGAATAAATAATAACAACAGGACCAAATACCTCTTTCTGAGAAACAATAGCGTCATCAGAAGGATTTAAAATAACAGTAGGCTCATAACAAGAATTAGAGATTCTCTTACCACCAGTTAAAATTTTACCACCTTTAGTAACAGCCTCATTAACCCACTCTTCAACTCTGTCAACTTCAGCATTGTTAATAAGTGGACCAACTTCAGTTTTAGGATCTAATTGGTTACCAACAACAAGCTTAGAAGCATAGTCAGTTAATCTAGAAGCAACATCATCAACAATAGATTCATGAACATAAACTCTCTGAACAGAAACACAAACTTGCCCAGCATGATAAAAACCACCTTTACCTAAATCAGGGATCATAGCATCAATGTCAGCATCAGGCTCAACAATAACAGGAGCAACTCCACCATGCTCTAAAGCAGATCTAGTACCAGGAGATGATTTAGAATTAAGATACCAACCAACAGGACCAGAACCAATAAAAGTAAAGAAAGCAGTCTTAGGAGATGTAACTAATAACTCTCCACCTTGTCTATCACAAACAACAGCTTGAGCCCAACCATCAGGAAGACCAGCTTCTTTAAGTAACTCGATAAGTCTAACAGCAGACATAGGAGTTTGAGTAGCAGGTCTAATAATAACAGGACAACCAACAGCAAGAGCAGGGATCACTTGGTGAATAGCTAAGTTAAAAGGATGGTTAAATGCAGAGATAGCAGCAACAACCCCAATAGGTTCTTTCATAGTATAAGCCATTCTGTTTGCAGATGAAGCAGTATGACCCATAGCAATTTCATGACCTTCTTGTAAACCAATTTGCTCAATAGCAATCTTAACACCATTGATAGCTCTTTGAACTTCAACTTTAGAATCAATGTAAGGTTTACCACCTTCACTAGCACAAAGAATAGTAAGTTCTTCAACTTGAGAAGACATAATTTCCATAAGCTTTTCTAAGATTTCAACTCTTTTAAACTTAGGAATCCAGTTATCAACATCTAAAAATCTTTCATGTGCAATATCAATTGCTTTTTCAACACCTTCAATACTTGTAAATGGAACTTCTCCAACTACACTATCATCATATGGTGATTTTACTTCTATTGTTTTCATTCTTTTCCTTTACTTTGGTTTTTTTATTATTATATCATACAAGTTTTATTTGCTAATAAATCATTTAAAATAGAATGATTTAGTGAATAATCTACTGCTAAGTCAATTAGGTGAACACCTTTTGAATTTACACATTTTTCTAATGTTTCTTCAAACTCTTCACAAGATTCTGGTCTATAACCTTTCGCACCAAAAGACTCTGCAAATTTAACAAAATCAGGATTATCTAAATCTAATCCGAAAGTATCGAATCCCATACCTGTTTGTTTCCATTTAATCATTCCATATGCGTTGTCATTTAGAATAATTACTGTTAAATCTAGACCTAATCTTACAGCAGTTTCCATTTCTTGGTCATTCATCATGAATCCACCATCACCACAAACTGCAACAACTTTAGAATCAGGGTTTACCATTTTAGCTGCCATACCAGATGGAAGTCCAGCACCCATTGTAGCAAGAGCATTATCTAATAATAGTGTGTTAGGCTTAGCACATCTATAGTTTCTTGCAAACCAGATTTTATAAACACCATTATCAAGTGTTACAATATCATCATCACTTGTTAAAGTTTGTCTAATAGTTCTAACTGCTCTTTGTGGTAAGATAGGGAATCTTGTATCACCAAAGTATTTAGAAAGTCTATTTCTAATCTCATCTGCTAATCTTACATAGTAATCAAAGTCCCAGTGTTCTTGTTTAGAAATATTATTTGTGATTCTTTCTATACTTGAAGAGATATCACCTACTACATCAAGTTGTGGGAAATAAGTATCATCAACTTCTGATGGAAAGAAGTTTATGTGTAATACTTTTGTAGCTCCTTCTTCATTTTCCATAAAGAATGGTGGCTTTTCAATTACATCATGACCAACATTAATAATTAAGTCAGCTTTATCAATTGCGCAGTGGATAAAGTCATCTTTTGAAAGTGCAGCAGTTGATAAACATAATTTATGGTTTTCATCAACAACACCTTTACCCATTTGAGTTGAGAAGAAAGGAATACCAGTTTCATTAACGAAATCAGTTAATGCAGTAGAGATATTATCTCTATTTGCAGCATTACCAATACATAACAATGGTCTTTCTGCCTTTTCAATCATTTTAACTGCATCGGCAATAGCTTTTTTATGAGCTTGTGGATATTGAAATGCTTGAACTGGATAGATATTATCATCTACATCTTCTTCAGCCGAAATATCTTCAGGGAACTCAATGTGAACTGCACCTGGTCTTTCAGTTGTAGCAATCTTAAATGCTTCTCTTACTATAGAAGGAACATTGTTACCATTTACAATTTGTTTAGCATATTTTGTCATTGGTCTCATCATTCTAACGATATCAATGATTTGGAATCTACCTTGCTTAGATTTTTTAATTGGTTTTTGACCAGTAATCATAAGTATTGGCATAGCACCTAATTGTGCATATGCAGCAGCAGTAGCAAAGTTAGTAGCTCCAGGCCCTAAAGTTGAGATACATACACCAACTTTTCCTGTTAACCTACCATAAGTAGCAGCCATAAAGCCTGCACCTTGTTCATGTCTAGTTAAGATTAACTTGATTTTCTTTGATTTTCTAAGTGCTTCTAGTAAGTCTAAATTTTCTTCTCCAGGAATACCAAATATATATTCAACACCTTCATTTTCTAACGCTTTAATAAATAAATCTGATGCGTTCATCTTATCTCCATTTTATTTTAATTAATATTTGTAAAAGTTTCACACAATTTGTTTTAAATAGTTGTTAAGTAATCTAATTATTTCTTGAGGTTTTGATTTTTTTTAACTAAGTGCGAATATTCGACACAGTAGGTTCTCTATTATTATAATAAGTTTAAAGAAAGATATTAAAAGGATAATATAATTCTATATATGAATATTACACAAAAGAAGAGTTTTAAATCTCTTCTTTAATGTTTTTAAGGTCAGTTATTTTATTTAAGTAATTCTCTTTTTTTGAGCTAACAAAGGTAATTCTATCTTTATTTATTTCTAAATATTGATTTTTAGAATATTGAATAATTTTATAAAGATAGTTTCTTTTTGACGTTAAAAAATCTTCAATTTTTTCAAATCCAAAATTTGCTTTAAGCTTAGTCAGAATTTCATCTTCTCTTGGGTAATAGATATTGAATTTTGCAGGTTCTTTTTCATATAAAACAACAGATTCCGCGATTTGTTGCTCAAAATGTGCAATTGTAGCTTGAGTAGTTTGTATATAAGAATAAGATAATGCACCATTAAAATATGCAAATTTTTTTCTTAAAGCTGATATGTTTTCCAAAATGGCACGGTGAAAAGATCTTAAAACATTTTCATATACTTTAGCTGCAAAGTGCCTAGTAGTAGAGAATTCTAAATCTGAAGCAATTTCTCTATGTTTTTTTATAAGTTCATAAGGCTCTTGCCATCTATGAATTCTTTGTTTGATATCTCTATATACATTTCTAAATGATTCATCACTTGCAAGCTCCACTTCTTTTAATTGTTTAATAGCTCTTTTAAACATTTTATCAATAGTTTGGTCATCATAGAATAGATTTTTGTAAACATTGTCACTATCAATCCAATAAGTTTCATATTCTATTTTTTCAAAAGTGTCTTTACTTAAAAAACCACTTTTTTCTTCATATCTATATGCTTTTTGTTTTTTTATATTTTTATGAGTTTCGTGAGCCATTTTCTCCATGATTGATTCTAAAGAATTATAAATTGTAAATAATTGCTTAGAATAAGTTTTATGTATTTCATCAAAGTTTTCTAAGATTTCCTCTTGGCTGTCTTCTAAAATTTCACATAATGAGTCATAAACTCCAATAATTGTTTCATACTCTTTTACTAGAATATCACAAATTCTTCTTAAGTCTTTTTTTATAGCATACTCTTTTGCTTCTGCTGCTTGTGGTCTAATTGTATTTTCAATAAAGTCTAAGACTTCTTGAATATTTGATTCTTCTAGTAATTTAGTATTTCCTGAAGAATCTAAGTCTTGTATTTCTGTTACTTTTTGTTTGTACTTTTTGAAATCCTCTTCAAAAAAGTTTAATGAAATTACATCATTTAGCTTCAAGTCTTCTTTGAATTTGTTAACAAACTTTTCATATTCATCATGTATTAAAATATCACTATGTGCTGCTCTAGATTCTAATGCCATTTTTGCAGAGATAGGGGTAACTTGAGCAAAATATTTAGAGAATTTATCTTTAATATAATTAGTTGTAGTTTCAATTTGTTCTTTTGTGAATTTATCTTTTTGATTTAATACACAAAGAGATTTGTTTTTAAAGTGTTCCATATATTCTTCAAGTACTTCTGCTTCTGACATTTTCCCTGCATTATCAATTAGAGTAAGCCAAATAATTCCACCAACATCTCTTAAGACTCTTCTTGTAGTATCTGTATCACTTTGAGATTGAGAGTTAAGCCCTGGAGTATCAACAAAAGAGATATCTTTTAAAATATCCATTGGTGCATAAAGTGTTAGATATTTGATATCAGCCATCTCATGTTGTCTTTGGTCTGTAAAATCTGCAATTGATTCAATAGGTGCGTACTCATGAGCTCCTGAGTAGTATGTAATCTTTAATTTATACTCATCTCCATAATTGATAAAATTAACTTTAGAAGTAACAGGAGTAATACCTGTAGGTAGAATATTTCTTGAAAGTATTGCATTTAAAAAAGTTGATTTTCCCGATGAAAATTGTCCAGTAATTGCAACTTCCATGGGGTATCTTGCTCTTCTAATTTGTTTATCTAAAATACTTTTTAACTGTATTGAGGGATGAAACTTTTCATCTAAAAGTTTATCTTTTACTCTTTTTATATCCCCACTTAAACTTTTTTCATATTCTATTTCAATTGACTTATTGTATATTTCATTATATTCTTTTACAAAGTTACTTAGAATACTCATGATTTAAGTCCTTTATTTATATTTTTTAATTTTTTAATTTTTTTATGCGTACTTATTGTAATTTCATCTTTATTTACTTCATTTTGCTCAAAGTTTGCAATTCTTTCTTGTAAAGACTTTTCATCTTTTTTTAACTTATGTTCAAAAGTTTTTAAAGGTTCTTCTATTTGATTAAAAAAGCTTTCTATTAAATTTCCTGATACAGATTTCGCTTTTTGTAAAATATTTGTTTCTATTGAAGAAAATTCATCTTTAATAAAACTTTCTAAACTTCTATTTAATTCAGCTAATTTTGAAGCTTTTGTTTTTGAAACTTCATTTGTAATTTTAGAAACTAAAACTTCATTTGAAGATGTTAAAAAACCTGCTTTAAAATCATCTTGAAAAAAACCTCTTGCATCAAAGTTATCATTTTTATGACCAATTACAAAACCTAAATCTTGGTATTTTTGTTCACAAACTTCACCAATACTTTGAGATTTTTTAATAAATTTATATCTATAATCTCTAATTATGTCAATAATACCATCTTTTATTGCTGTTTCTATAATTGTTTTTACTCTTGAGCTAGGAGGTCTTTTTTTTGTTTTTTCAAAAGAGTATTTAACATCATTGTAAACTCTTTGTCTAATAATGTTCTGAAGTTCCACAAGTTCTGTATTTAAGAATGTTTCTAATGTATTTAAGTATTCTTTTGCATCATTTTTATATAAATTAATATCCTCTTTCAAACTTGTAAATATTCTTTTATTAGTATCTTTCTTTTTATTAAACTCTTCTAAGTCAGCTTCAAGTTCTTCTTTTGATTTTGAAAGAAGAATAAGTTCATAATTAAAAGATTTTATCTCTTTTTCTATTGTTTTTTTTATTTGTGCTTTTGCACCTTTTATAATAAGTTCAGATTTATTAGAATTTGTACCAAATAAAGTTTCTTGTAGATATTCTTCAATTTCCAAAATACCTGTATTTTCAATAGGATATCCTGCTTCAATGGCTTTTTGAGATCTTCCTGTTCTATGTAGTAATGCCATTTTCCCTGAAATTGGAATAAATTTTATATTTTTTAGTATATAATCTAATTTACTATCTTTATTTTGTGCTTTTAGTTGATTCTCAATTGAAGTTTTTGTATAGTTAATAACTTCATTTAATTGCTCTTTTGAAACAGTATCAGCTCTTGTAATAACAATTAATAGTTTTGTAATATTTTGATATAGCAGGGCATCAATTATAAACTCAACATCTTTTAAAGTTGCACTTTGAGATACATTCATTAGGTGTAGCATTAAATCACATTGAGATAAATACTCTTTTGTAATTTCTTCCCTTTGAATAACAGGGTCATCTAATCCAGGGGTATCAACAATTTCAATTCCATCTTTTAAAAAATCTAAATCAGATTTTAACTCTACATATTTTACAAGATTGCACTTTTTACCACTAGCTTCTGCTGATGTAAATTTTGCAAGGTTTTTAATGTCAACTTCTTCACTTATGGATTCTTCTTTTATTAGCTCATCTAATTGATCTTTAAAAATAGATTTTGTCTCTTTTACAAAATCTGCAATTGACTCTATTTGCTTGGCTGATGATTCAATTCTATCCCATTCATTTTTATTCCAATAAAAAACACTTGCAGAAGGTTCACCATGTTTTACAATAGTTAAGTTTGCTGTTTCTGGAACAACTGCACTTCCAAGAATTTCTTCTCCCATTAGAGCATTTAGCATCGTAGACTTACCAGCATTCATAACACCAGTAATTCCTATAGAGAACTTTTGATTTCCTAAATAATTTTTTGTACTTTCTAATTCATCTATAAAATCATCTGTTTTAAAAATTTCTTTTAAATCATTTATTGTATTTTCTAATGTAGACTTGGCTTCTTTAAATGAGATTTTTTCTTCAGATATTGTTTCTTCATTATCAATTTCATCATTTGCAGTTAATTCCTCAGGATCAAATAAAGAAATTAATATTTTATGAGAAGAGTTGTCAATAATATTTTCTTCTAATAAATAAGTAAATGCATGGTGTAGTTTTTCTAAATGTATGTTTTTTGTATCAACTTTTAATGAATCTAATAAGCAGTGTTGAAGTTGATAAATATCATCTAAAGTTTTTACTTCTTTGTTTGTAACTTTTGATACTAGGTCATTGAAACTTCTCAAGGAGATAAATTTTTCATAATTCTTTCTTGATGCGCATAAAATTAATGCTGAAATATCAAAAAAGTCATCTTGATTCTTATTATCAATGGTCCCATATGTAGTTGTTTGTTCTATATGTTTCCCATGAAAAAGTAAGAAGTAATCATTTGCTAATCCCATTGCCATATCTCCTAAAATATAAAAAGTTAATTACTCCAAAGAATAATTAACTTTTTATATTTAAAACTTTAAAAAGAGGATAAATCCTCTTTTTATTTATCTTAGTGATACTAGCTTTCTTCTTAAATAAGCAATTTTATTTTGTAATGGTAAATGTTTAGGACAATGGTCTTCACAAGCCATTAATGACATACAACCAAAAATACCATCATCATCACCAATTAGCTCATAATAGTCTTCAGCCGTTCTATTATCATGTGGATCAACTTCAAATCTTGCAACCCTGTTTAATCCAACTGGACCAACAAAGTTAGGTCTCATTAACATAGTTCCACAAGAAGCAACACAAATACCACATTCAATACATCTGTCTAATTCGAATGTTTCATTTGCAACATCTGGATCAACTCTTTCTTCCATTTTTGCAATATCTGGTTCTTGATTAGTATGAATCCATGATTCAACTCTTTTTGACATATTATCCATCCATTTACCAGTATTAACTGATAAATCTTTGATAAGTTCAAATGCAGGCATAGGTAAAAGTGTTAATTTCCCTTCAGGATAATTAGCAATTAAAGTTCTACAAGCAAGACTAGGTTTACCATTTACTACCATACCACAAGAACCACAAATTCCTGCTCTACATACGAAGTCAAATGATAAATCAGGATCAATTGTCTCTCTAATTTTCATTAACGCAATAAAAAGAGTCATCCCTGGAGTCTCTTCTAATTTATAATCTACATAATGAGGTTTTGAAACCTTACTTCTTGGATTAAACTTAAGTACTGATATCGTTATTTCTCTACCTTTTTCTACGCTCATTACTTGTCTCCTGCTCTTTCATTTTTCTCTTTATAGTTCATAGGTAAATCAAATGGCATTAATGCATCTTGAATTTCATGTCTATCTTTTCCTTCAGCTTCCATTTTTTCTCTTAAAGAATCAACTTCATCTTGTCTTTTAATAGATAGTTCATTTTCAATAATCATTCCTTTTGCCCCATAACCTCTAAATGCTGGAGGCATTTCCATTTTCATAATATCTAAGTCTGCATACTCAATTGTAGGTTCAATATCATCTTTGTTTGGCCAAGTACAAAGTGTTCTATTTAACCAGTTTGCATCATCTCTTTTTAGATAGTCTTCTCTATAGTGTGCACCTCTAGATTCTGTTCTATCTCTAGCTCCTTTTGCAACACATAATGCAACTTTTAACATTTTAGGAACCCTATATGCTTCTTCAAGTTCTGGGTTACCAGCTCTTTCTTTAGATTTAACATTAATTTGTTTAGTTTTAACTAATAAATCTTTTAATTCTTCTACAGCTTCTTTTAAGTGTGGACCATCTCTAAAGATACCAACTTTTTCATCCATTAAGTTTTGCATTCTATTTTTGATTTTGAAGATATCTTCATTTCCATTGTAAGATAAAATTTCATCTAAATAAGCATCTTGTTCATCAAGGAATCTTTGAACTGTTGATGTTGGAATTGTTACATCATTTTCTAAACAAAAGTCTGCAAAATAGTTACCAATAATCATACCCGCAACAACTGTTTCAGAAACTGAGTTTCCTCCAAGTCTATTAAATCCGTGCATATCCCAACAAGAAGCTTCACCACAAGCAAATAAACCAGATAATCTAGTTGATTCTCCTGTTGGTTTTGTTCTAATTCCACCCATTGAGTAGTGTTGCATTGGAAGTACTGGAGCCCAACCTTTTGGACCTTCATCAGCAGGATCAATACCATTAAAAATTTGACAAATTTCTTGAACATCTCTTAAGTTTTTTTCAATATGTTCTCTACCTAGAATAGAAATATCTAACCATACGTGGAAACCATATGGAGAAGGAACACCTTTACCATTTCTGATATGCTCAATCATTCTTCTTGAAACAACATCTCTTGATGCAAGCTCTTTCTTCTCTGGCTCGTAATCAGGCATAAATCTATGACCATCAACATCTCTTAAGATACCACCATCACCTCTACAACCTTCTGTTAATAAAATACCAGATGGAACAATTGGAGTTGGGTGAAATTGTACAGCTTCCATATTTGATAATGTTGCAATACCAGTTTCAAGTGCAATAGCAGCACCTGTACCTTCACAGATTACAGCGTTTGTAGTTTGTTTAAATACTCTTCCATATCCACCAGTTGCAATACAAGTCCCTTTAGCAACATAAGCTTCTAATTCCCCAGTAATTAAATCTCTAACAATTGCACCATAACATCTTCCATCTTCATGGATTAAAGATAATGCTTCTTTTCTATCTCTAATATCTACATCATGTTTTAAAGCTTCATTTGCAACACCGAATAGCATTGTATGTCCAGTTGCATCAGCTGTATAACATGTTCTCCATTTTTTAGTTCCACCAAAGTCTCTTGATGTAATTAATCCATGTCTATCTTCTTCTTCAACAATTGTAGTTTTCTTTGCATTAATAACTGCTTCTCTTTCTCCAGCTTTAACTCTTGACCAAGGTACACCCCAACCAGCAAGTTCTCTAATTGCTTTTGGTGCAGTATGTACAAACATTCTAGCAACTTCTTGATCGCATCCCCAGTCTGAACCTTTTACTGTATCAGCAAAGTGTAAATCTTCATTATCCCCATCAGACATTTTTGAGTTACCTAAAGAAGCTTGCATACCCCCTTGAGCAGCAGCACTATGTGATCTTTTAACAGGAACTAATGATAAAACTATTGTACTTAATCCTTTTTTTTGTGCAGCAACAGCAGCTCTAAGACCAGCTAATCCTCCACCAATAACCAATGAATCACAGTAATTAATTTTCATATTATCCTAGCCTCCCTGTAGTATTATCTAATTGCATAACTTTTGCAGTTGGTGTATATCTTTCTCCAACTTTTCCAGCTTGGGCATTTTCATAACCAATTTTCATATATGCTGCAAGTGTAGCGAATCCTAAAATTAAGAAAAACCAAGTTAAAACTCTTTTCCATGTTTTTAATCTTTTTCTTGTAGTTTTAGGATCATTACCATCAAACCATCCCCATTTAACAGCTAATCTATATAATCCAATTGTTCCATGGAATTCAACAGCTAATAGTAAAAGAATATATAAAGGCCACATCCATTCAGACCATACTCTATCTGCTGAAGCATAAGGACCGATATCTGCTGAGTGTGTCATAATGATATAAATATGAACTGAACCTAAGAAGAACATAGCAAAACCAGTAAAGGCTTGGATAAACCAAAGTTTTGTATCTTCATGTCCCATATTGTCTGCATGTGCTTTCATTACTTGGTATTGTTTGAAATTTCCTGGTAATTTTCTCATACCTAAAGCAGCGTGTGTAATGAATATTATAAATACAACAAGTGCAACAATTGAAACTAATAATGGATTCCCTCCATCAAAAATAAAACTAGCTTCAAAGAATTTTGTAACAGCATACATAAAGTCTTTACTTATTAGAATTGAAGACACCATAAACATATGTCCCCACATAAAAAGACCTAGAAATAATCCAGTAGCACTTTGAATATAATCAAGTTTTGCTGGAACTCTACTCTTTTTTCTCTCTACAGTCTTCCCTAAATAACCTTCTATTAGGTCACTCATTTGACATCCTTTCCTGTTAATTTAATTTTTATATTAATAGCATAATAATAGCAAAAATGTCCTTATAAGGGTTTTTAGCCTATGAATTAACTTTGTACAATTATTGTGCAGTAAATATATAATAGAAATGTAAAAAGCCCCTTAATAGGGGCTTTTTGTTTTGTTTAAAATATAATCATAATTAAAAAAAATACTAAAAATGTGTTACATTTTAACACATTAAGATTTTATAAATAATGACTGAATTGCTATTTGAGTCATATTGATTAATGTATCAATATTTAAGGCTGGTATAAAGAATACAATTGCTGAACCAATACCTCCAACTACAGTGATAATTGCTAAAAATGCAATAGCGTAAGTTGAAACTCTTTTATCATTGAAGTCATTATCTAAACACTCTTCTTTTGTAGGGTAGAAGTACATCATTGCAATTAATTTAAAATAATAATATACTGATACAAATGTAGCAACAATAGCTAAAACTGCTAATAAAATATATCCTGCATTAATAGCTTCAGTAAATACGTAAAATTTACCAATGAAACCAATTGTTGAAGGAATACCAGCAAGTGAGAATAAGAATATAGTCATCATTGCAGCTAAATATGGTCTTTCTTTTGCTAGACCTTTAAAATCATCATATGTTACTCTTACTTTTGTTTCAGAAATAATATGAGAAATAATTCCAAATGAACCAAGTGCAGATAATAAATAAGCAATTAAATAAAATACTGTAGCATATGCTGCATCAATGTTTTGACCTAAAGCGATAAAAGCTAATAATAAGTAACCAGTATGAACTATAGATGATGCTGCTAACATTCTTTTAACAATTTTTTGTGTAATTGCCAACCAAGTACCAAATACTAAAGTTAAAATTATAATTATATATATAATTGAATCCCAAAAATCAATTAAAGGTTCTATATCTTGTAATACTGCTCTTAAGAAGAAAGAGAATATGGCAATTTTAAATGTTGACGCCATATATGCAGTAATAATCATAGGTGCACCCCTATAAACATCTAATACCCATTGTTGGAATGGAAATGCAGATATTTTAAATAGGAATGTAAATAAAATTAAAGTTAATCCAATATAAACTAATGTTAATTCACTATTTGAGTGTGTTGAAATATATGTTGCAATTTCTGTTAAATTTGTAGTAGCAGTTGCTCCATAAACTAAAACAACACCTAATAAATAAAATGCTCCAATAAATGAACCTAAAACTAAATATTTAAATATTGCTTCAACTCTTTTACTGTCTTGACTATCATATCCAACCATAACATATACTGCAAAAGAAGCAATTTCTAAAGCAATAAAAGCAGTTACAAGTTCATTTGCATTTGCTAATAACATCATTCCAAATAGAGCAAATAATAAAATTGAGAAAAACTCACCCTTAAAATATTTATTTGATCTAAAATAGTTTTCACCAATTAATAATGTTAATAATGTTCCTAGAATAAGTAAAATATTGAAAAAATTTGAAAATGAATCAAAGATTAAAACATCATTGAAAATATTATTATATGGTCTTACTGCATACAGTTCACCTAATGGAATAAATGTGAAAACTAAGGCAACAATTAATACAACAGATGAAACAGTAATATATTGTTTTGTACTAAATTTATTTTCGTACATACTCATAAACATTAATCCAACAGCTGATATTAAAATCAATGATACTGGTAATATATGTATTAATTCATTCATTTTGCTGCTCCAATTTGTAAAATATCATTTAAGTAGTGTGTTACTGTTGGTTCAAATTTATCAATAAAAATATCTGGATAAATACCCATTAGAAATACAAGAATAACCCAAGGAGCTAAACCTACAATTTCTTTGATTTTTAAATCTCTGAATTTTAAAGCTTCACCTTCTCTATCTTGTAAGATTGCTCTTTGAAACATCCATAGCATATATGAAGCTCCAATAATAACTGTAAGTGCAGAAATATAACCTAATGTATGATTAAATTCATAAATACCAAAAATGATTAATAACTCTGATACAAAACCATTAGTTCCTGGAAGTCCTACATTTGCAAATAGCATAATTGCAAAAATAGTAGTAAAGATTGGAGATTGTTTTGCTAATCCACCTAAATCTTTAATTGTTTTGTAACCAGTTTCATCATGGATAATACCAACAAGTAAGAATAACGCACCTGTTGCAATTGCGTGAGCAATAATTAAATATAAAGCACCATTAATACCAAAAACATTCAGTGAAAAAATTCCCGCAGCAATAAAGCTTAAGTGTGATGCTGAAGAATATGCAAACATTCTTTTAATATCATCTTGCATAAGTGCAGCAATACCAAAATAAATAAGACCAAACAATCCAATAAATACAAACCATGATGAAAATTCTACATAAATCTCTGGAAAAATAGGAATTAAAAATCTAACAATTGCATAAACACCTAGTTTTGCCATGATTGATGATAATAAAAATACTGCACCAGTTGGAGCATTTTTATATGTTTCCATAATCCATGTATGTAATGGGAAAATAGGAATTTTAATAGCAAAAGCTGAAAGGAATGCTAAAAATAACCAAATCTTTTCGTTATATGATAATGATGTAATTTGAGTTAGGCTATCATATTGAAATGACCAAGTACCAAATTCTGCGTGATATGTAACTCCTAAGTAAAGCATTGCAACAAACATTAAAAGTGAACCAAGCATGGTATATACTGTTACTTTAATGGTTGTAAATACTTTGTCTCCAAATCCATAAATACCAATCATTAAGAATACTGGTAATAGCATAACTTCCCAGAAGAAGTAGAATAAAATCACATCTAATGCTAATAATGAACCAGTTACACCAGCTTGTACTAATAGCATATTAATCCAGTAACCTTTAGTTCTACCTTCCCATAATAAAAGATATGCTGTAGGAATTAAAATAGCAATCATCATTAAAATAGTTAAAGAAAAACCATCAACACCAATGTAGTAGTTAATACCATAAGAAGAAATCCATGGAACATTTGTAACGAACTGCATACCTGCACTTGGTTCAAACTCAATATAAAGTTTTAATACAAGTGCTAAGATAACTGTTGTTGTTAAAAATGCAATGTTTCTAACTGTTTCTACATGCTTAGTAGTAATCATTAACCCAAATGCTACTACTGCTGGTAAAAATATAATAAACGATAAAATATCTGCACTCATATTACAATCCTAAAGAAATATATAAATAGATAAACACAGCACTCATACCTACAAGCATAAATGCAGCATAAAATCTTACATTAGCATTTTGAATAGTTGCAACTTTTTTACCAAACTCAACAAATTGTTCACAAGTTGTCATGATAAATCCATCAATGATTTTAGAATCTAAGATTTTATCTATGAAAGATGATATTTTTTTAGAAAACTGAACAAATACTACGTCATAGAATTCATCTACGTAGAATTTATTAGCAATAATACCTTTTTCATCTTCAGGTTTGTACACATCAAAGTTTGCGTATTTTTTGTATGCAACAAAAATACCTGCTGCTGCCACTAAAATAGATGCAGCCATTAATATGTACTCAGTTGTATGAGACATATGAATTTTTATAGAGTTAGTTTGAGCTAACCAATTATCAACTAAATTTGAACCACCAAAAATAGCTGGAAAGTTTAAGAACCCAGCAAATACCGCTCCAATTGCTAAAATCATAAGTGGGAAAGTAATTGTTTTTGATGTATAAACATATGGCACAGTCTCTTTATTTGGTGCAACGAATACAATAAAATAAAGTCTAAACATATAGAATGCCGTTAAGAATGCTGTAAATATTCCAATTCCCCAGATTAAATATTCACCCTCTTGGAAAGCTGATGCTAAAATAGCATCTTTAGAGAAGAAACCTGAAAATGGTGGAATACCAGAAATTGCAATAACACCAATTAAGAACGTAAATTTAATAATTGGAAGATGTGCTCTATGTTGCGCAATTTTAAAGATATTTTGCTCATGGTGTAATGCAATAATTATACCACCAGCACCCATGAATAACATTGCTTTAAAGAATGCATGTGTAAATACGTGAAATAAACCTGAACTATAAAACCCAAGTCCTACAGCAATAAACATATATCCTAATTGTGACATAGTCGAGTAAGCAAGGATTTTTTTAATATCTTGTTGTCTTGTTGCAATAATAGCTGCAAATAAAGCTGAAAATGCACCAATATACGCAATAAAAATCCCAATATCTTCAATTCCTGAATATAAAAAATGAAATCTAGCAACCATATAAACCCCAGCTGTTACCATTGTAGCTGCGTGAATAAGTGCTGAAATTGGAGTTGGTCCTGCCATTGCATCTGGAAGCCAAACATATAAAGGAATTTGTGCTGATTTACCCATAGCACCAACAAATAGTAAAAAACCAGATAATGCTAGTAATCCTGTTGATGCATTAGAGATATTTGCTTCAAGAGAAGAAAAACTTAAATCAACTTGCCCAAGTGCAAAGAATAAAGTAACAATTCCTAATAAGAAACCAAAGTCTCCAACTCTATTTGCAATAAATGCTTTATTTCCTGCGATAACATTTTCTTTATCACCATAATAAAATGCAATTAAAAGATAAGAACAAAGACCAACACCTTCCCAACCAATGAATAAGATAATTGGATTATCTGCTAGTACTAAAATTAACATTGAAGCTAAGAATAAGTTAAAGTAAGCAAAGAACTTACCAAAACCTTTATCTCCTGTCATATATCCAATTGCATAAATATGAATTAGCCATCCAACAAAAGTTACAAACATTGCCATAAAAATAGCGAGATTATCACCTAAGAATGCCATAGTAATATTTAAATCACCAATATTTACCCAAGTAAATAAATCTTGTTTATAAGTTATTCCTTCTTCGTACATATTTAAAAATAGACTTAATGTTATTAAAAATGCAATTAATGGTGTAAATGTACCAATAATAGAGAAAGCTAATTCTGAAACAGGTTTTCTTTTTATATGATAAAAATATAATCCACCATTTAATATTGCACCAAATAATGGCACAAGAATAATCCACACTAACATAGAAGTATCAATCATGATTTTTCTCCTTGTGTAAGTGTTGTAAAGATATCTGTATCAAGAGATTTTTTAGTTCTGAATAATAAAATAATTACAGATAAGAAAATTGCTGCTTCTGCAGCTGCAATTGAGATAACCATAACTGTAATAATTTGAGGATCCATATTAAAATGGTATCTTGCAAATGTTATAAGGAAAAGTGCAATTCCATTTAACATAAGTTCAATTGACATATAGATAACAAAAATATTTCTTCTAGCAATTACACCTATAACTCCTATTGAAAAAAGAATCATAGAAACAAAAGCATATGATGTTAAACTAATCATGCATTCTCCTTCTTAGCTTTTTTTCTTTTAGCTAAAACAATTGAACCTACAAGTGCAACTAATAATAAAATAGAAATTAACTCAAAAGCTAAAATCCAATCATTATATAAAAGTTTTCCAATAGGCTTAATATCTCCAAAAGTACTATTTGCAACAATATTCATATCAGCTTCTGGAAGATTTGCAACAGCTTTTAAAATAACCATATTAAAAGGAATCATTATTATTGCACCAATTGTTATTAATAAATATTTCTTAGGTTCTTTTGGAAGATGTTCTTCTTTAATATTAAGAAACATAAGTAAAAATAAAATTAGTGTCATAATTGCCCCTGCGTAAACTATAATTTGAACCATAAAAAGGAAAGTTGCATTTAATAATGCAAATAGTCCAGCAACAGCCAAAATTGAAATAAGTAATCCAAGTGCTGAATACATTGGGTTTTTATATACTAGCATCATAATTGCACCTAAAATTGACAAGCCACTAAGTGCTATAAAAATAAAATCACTCATCATCAAAATCCTTTGAACGTTCATTAGACATTAGGTATTTTTTATCTACTACAAAGTCTTCTCTTTTATCTCCAGTAAAACTAAAAATACCTGTATCCATTCTAATTGCATCACAAGGGCAAGCTTCTACGCAATAACCACAGTATACACATTCTAAAAGGTCTATTTTGAACTCTTTTGGTCTTTTTTCTGCTTTATCATCAAATCTTTCTTCTGCATCAATAAAAATACATTGAGCAGGACAAGCAGTAGCACACATATAACAAGCAACACATTTCTCACTTTCATCTTCCCATTTAGTAAGTCTGTGTACACCTCTATATCTATCTGTGATATCATCGGGTTGAACTTCAGGGTACTGCATTGTTTTAAGATTTGAGACATCGCTCAAATTTTCTTTAAAGTGTGTAAAAGTAGTCTTCATCCCACCCATAATGGCAGGAATGTATAATCTATCTTTTAGAGACTTTCCATGTCTTTCTACAATTTTAATTCCCATATTAACTTCCTGTTACAACAATGAATGTTGCTGTTATTACAATATTTAATATTGATAATGGAATAAGAACTTTCCATCCTAACATTTGCAATTGGTCATATCTAAATCTTAATAGAGTCCATCTAATCCAGATGAATACTAAGTTCATAAGTAAGAATTTAACTACAAATGTACCAATTTGGATAACTGCTGTTGCAATATTTACGCCATTTTCACCAAGTCCTGTAACTAAGAACATAATTAAAACAGCAGAGATAATAATTGCAATTAACCAGAATCCTCTAATTAAAATATTTTTCTCTTTATTTCTTTTATCTTTAGGATCTAACCAATCATAGTTTTTACTCATCCATTTAGCAAAAAGGTATGCTTTAATTGGTAATAAAATAACAATAGCTAAAATTACATAGTTGATGTTATTTTGAATAGTTGCTGTATCCATCCATGGAATATGATATCCACCTAAGAATAGAGTTACAATAATAGCAGATGATGCACTCATTGCAGCATATTCACCAACTTGGAAAAGACCAAATCTCATTGCAGAATATTCAGTATGATAACCAGCAACAATCTCAGACTCACCTTCAGCAATATCAAAAGGTGTTCTATTTGTTTCAGCAAATGCAGTAACAATAAAGATTAAAGCTGCAAGTGGTTGCATAAAGATACCCCACGATGGAATAATACCAAAGAATGTTCCACCTTGAGCTTGTACCATATCATTTAAGTTAATTGAACCATATGTTAGTAAAACAGAGATAATAGATAAGCCCATTGCTGCTTCATAAGAGATAACTTGTGCAGAAGCTCTAATACCACCTAATAAACCATATTTATTTTGAGATGAATATCCACCTAAGATAATACCAAATACAGATAAACCAGCAAATGCTAAGAACCACATAATTCCAAGTTGAGTTGGAATTGCTTGCATCATAAAACTTTCACCATCAATAACTAAATTATCAGCAAAAGGAATAACTGCCATTGTTAAAAATGAACAGATAAATACTAAAGCTGGTGCAATTGTATAAAGAAATTTTTCTTTTATATGTGAAGGAGTAAAATCTTCTTTAAATACAAGCTTTAACATATCTGCAATTGCTTGAATTAAACCACCAAGTCTAATTCCACCGATATCACATCTATTTGGTCCTGTTCTATCTTGAATAAAACCAGCAACTCTTCTTTCCCACCAAACCATAATTGGTGTAGTACCAACTGAAAGAATCTTAGCAAGAAGAATGTTTACTATAATAATTACTATTGCAGCTGTACTCATAGGCTACCTTTTTCAATCATAGATTTAATATGTTCAATAATTGAAGATATTGATTCCATTGGATTATCTTTTTTTATTTTTGAAATAACTTTTTGCTTAGTTCCTTCAAAATTTATGTATGTACCATTTTTTTCATAGAATGATGAAATAGGAATAGCTACATCAGATTTCGAAATTGTTAAACAGTTATGTGAGAAACAAGAAATAACAATTTTACCCTCTAAAATCTCTAGGTTTTGGTCGAAGTAGTTATTATTTAATATAATTACAGTTTTAGCTTTTGCAATTTTATTTTTAAAATCTTCTTCTGATTCATTAATATTTAACTCTTTAAATGAAGCTCTATTTGGACTTTTATCATTTTTCTTTAAATAATCATCTCCAAAACTCTCATCAATATATTGAGGAGAATAACCTGTAACTTCTGCTTTTACAACTTCGGCTAACTTACATGTATTTTGCATTTCTTCTAAAGATAAAGATGGATCTAAAACAAAAAGGATATCTTTTTCTTCTGTTAAAGTTTTATATACTTCAGTGATGGTATTACTAAATACAGTTTCAGCTGAGTTTATTAAAGGTGTTGTAAATCTATTTTCTTCTTCATTTTTATATGAAAGTCTACCTTCATCACAGATGAACCAACCATTTACTTCTTTATTAACTCTTGGTCTAAATCTAAAGATTTGATCATCTTTGTATTTTTCTTTTCTATGGTCTACATAAATATTGCACCCTCTTGAACAACCATTACAAATTGCATTAAAAGATTCCATAAACCACACTCTTTGTTTAAATCTAAAATCTTTTGAAGTTAATGCTCCCACTGGGCAAAGATCAACTACATTCATTGCATATGGATTACTAAGAGGTCTCCCTGGGAATGTACCAATTACTGAATGGTCTGCTCTACTAATTACTCCTAGTTCATTTGTTCCTGTAATGTCAGAACAGAATCTTACACATCTTGTACAAAGAACACATCTTTCTTGGTCTAACATTACATTAGAACCTAAATCAACTCTTTTTCGTGCAGTTACTTTTTGATTTACATTTATTCTTGATTCATAAAATCCAGATTTCATGTAATAATCTTGTAATTTACACTCTCCTGCTTGGTCACATGTAGGGCAGTCAATAGGGTGATTAATAAGTTCAAGTTCTAAAATATCTCTTCTAACTTTTTCGATATTTTCACCTTTTGTTCTTACAATCATACCTTCTTTAACTGGAGTATCACACGCGATTTGAGGTCTTTTTTGACCTTCAATCTCTACCATACACATTCTACAATTACCATCTTTACCTAAGGCTTGATGGTAGCAAAAATGAGGGATATGAATATCTCGGTCTAAAAGAGTGTCTATTAAAAGACTACCCTTTTTGGCCTCGTGTTCTTCCCCATTTACTGAAAATTTAACTAAGTCACTCATGGTGCGTCATCTCCTTTTTTGACACTTGTTATTTACCTGTATACAATTGTCTTGGTCTTGCAATTTTAGCTGTAGGATCTTGTTTTAACTCAGACCATTGTGAAATCCATCCTGGAATTCTTCCAATAACAAAAATTGGTGTAAACATTTCTACAGGAATTTTAAGTGCTGTTAAAATAACACCTGAATAGAAATCAATGTTTGGATATAATCCTCTATCTTTAAAATAGTCATCACTTAATGCTGCTTCTTCAACTGCTGCTGCAACATCTAATAATCTTGAATCTAAATTTAATTCTTTTCTTAATTTATCTTGTAGTTTTTTAAGAGTTTCTGCTCTAGGGTCTCTGTTTTTATATACTCTATGCCCAAATCCCATTAATCTGAATGGATCATTTCTATCTTTTGCTTTTGCAATATAAGTTGGTACATTTTTAACATCACCAATTAATCTTAATTGATCCATTACTTTTTCATTAGCACCACCATGAGCAGAACCCCATAGTGCAGAAATACCAGAAGCAATTGCAACATAAGGGTGAGCTTCAGTCGAACCAACGTTTCTAACTGTTGTAGTAGATGCATTTTGTTCATGATCTGCATGTAAAGTTAAGATTGCATCTAATGCATCAACTTCAACTTGTCTTATTTCTTCATTTTTACCATCACCTAAGTATTTCATTGTTCCACCTGGATAAGCTCTTAACATATATAAGAAGTTTTCAGTAAAGTATTTATTTACATTAGGATAAATTAATGGAGTACCAATTGAGTTTCTATAAGCCATAGCTGCAATAGTAGGCATTTTTGCAAGAATTCTTCTTCTCATTGTTTTAAATTGTTCTTCATCTTCTAAATGTAGGTGATCTTTATAAAATGCAGATAATGCCATTGTTGCAGCACCCATAGTTGCCATTGGGTGAGCACCATCAGGTAAGGCATCAAATAGTCTAATTATTCCTTCATTTAGGAAAGATCTATGTCTAATCTCTAGGTCAAAATCTTTTGACTCTTCTTCGCTAGGTAGTCTTCCCATCATTAAAAGGTGACAAACATCTAAATAAGATTTTTTACCAGCTAAATCTCTAATATCATATCCTCTATATCTTAGTTCAGAGTTCTCCCCATCAATAAATGTAATTTTAGATTCACAAGATGCTGTTGAAGTATATCCTGGATCATAAGTAAACATTCCTGAATCTTTATAGAATGTTCTAATATCTAATACATCAGGACCTCTTGTCCCACTTAAAACATCATATTCATAAGATTTACCATTTCTGTTATCTGTTAGTGTAAAAGTATTTTTTGCCATCTTTATTTTTTCTCCTTATATTTTAGCTTTTAAAATGTTCTTCAAATTCATGTCTATATTTTTCAACGATACTTTGGATAATATCTTTAACTGCTGGTGCAAACACACAAATAGTTTTTCCATTCATTGTTCCACATACATCTATGATAGTATCAAGATCTTTTTCTGAACCATTTCCATCAAGAATTTTTTTGATAGTTTTATCTATCCATCCTGTTCCTTCTCTACAAGGAGTACATTGACCACAAGATTCATGATGATAAAATTCAATTAAATTTTTAGCCACATCCACCATTGAAGTACCTTCAGGGATAATCATCATCCCACCAGTACCAAGTGTTGAACCAATGTCCCACATAGATTCATAATCTAAATATGCTTTTTCTACTTCTTCGGCTGTAAGAATAGGACATGAAGCACCACCTGGAATTAAAGCTTTTAATTTCATTCCATTTTTCATTCCACCACCGATGTCATTAATAACATCAATCATTTTTTCACCATATTGAAGTTCATAAACTCCTGGGTTTTTAACTGGACCACTCATAGCAAATAGCATAGTACCAGGTGCTTTTTCAGTTCCCCATTTTGTATATGACTCATATCCATTTAATACAATATTAGGAACAGATGAAATTGTTTCAACATTGTTAACTGTTGCAGGCATTCCATAAAACCATTCACATTCTTTGCCATGTGGTTTAAGTCTTGGGTGACCTCTTTTACCTTCTATTGATTCAATTAAAGCAGATTTTTCACCACAAATATAAGCTCCACCACCTCTATGAACAGTAATGTCAATTCTATAATCATATTTATTCATTACTTTTTCACCAATGATTCCAGCTTCATATGCTTCTTCTATTGCTTCATTTAATCTATCAATAAACCATTTATATTCACCTCTGATATAAATATATGCATCATGGGCACCGATTGCATATGAAGAACAAATTATTCCTTCAATCAGTAAATGTGGATCATATTGGAAAATTTGCCTATCTTTGAATGTTCCAGGTTCTGATTCATCACCATTTACAATTAAATATCTTGGTCTTTCATCAACTGGTGGCATTAATTTCCATTTTGGTCCACAGGCAGCACCACCACCACCTTTACCCCTTAAACCTGATTTACAAACTTCTTCTGTAATTTCATCTGGTTGCATAGAAAATGCTTTATCAATAGATTCATATCTTCCATTTTTTAAAGCTACTTCAAGTTTATGAGAATCTGGAATGTCAAAGTTCTTACTAACAATTTTTACTAATTCAACTGCCATTACTTACACTCCTCAATAATCTTTTTAAGTTTATCAACAGACATGTTTTCATGGTACTGATTATTTAATGCAATCATTGGTGCACCACCACAAGCTCCTTGACACTCAACTTCAGAGAAGTGGAATTTTCCATCTTCACTAGTTTCTCCTGGACCAATACCTAAAGTATCTTTTACAAATTTTTTAAGTTCAGGTGCACCCATTACCATACAAGAAAGTGTTTTACATAATTCTATATGATATGTCCCAATTGGTTTTAGATTAAACATTGTATAAAATGTTGCAAATTCGTAAACTTCAATTGGAGTTTTACCTAATTTATCAGCTACAAAAACCATTGCATCTGGACTTACCCATCCTTCTTGTTCTTGAACAAGCCATAATGCAGGTAACATCATTGCATCAATTTTTGGGTATTTTTTAGCAATTCTTGCAAACTCTTTTTCATTTTCTTCTGTATATTTAAATTTACTCATTATCTATCAAACTCCCCTGCAATAAAGTTCATACTAGCCATTGTTACAATAGCATCAGCTAACATATCACCTTCTACAATTCTTGAATAAGCACCTAAAGAGTAAAAGCAAGGTGGTCTACATTTAACTTTATATGGAATACCTGAACCATCACTTACGATGTAGAATCCAAGTTCACCATTTCCAGCTTCAGTTGCTGAATAATATTCACCCTTAGGAACTTTGATACCTTCAAATGTTAGTTTGAATTGATTCATTAAACCTTCGATATTTCCATAAACATCTTTTTTATCAGGAAGAATAATACCTTGATGGTCAACATTTAGTGGTCCATCTGGAAGCTCTTTCATTGCTTGTCTTATGATTCTAATTGATTGTTTCATCTCTTCAAATCTACACATCATTCTGTCATAAACATCACCATGTGAACCAACAACAACATCAAAGTCAAAGTTTTCATATCCATAATATGGATTATCTTTTCTCATGTCATATGCAACACCAGCAGCTCTTAAGTTAGGACCAGTAATACCAGCACTAATAGCAAATTCTGCATCAATTACACCTACATCTTGTGTTCTATCATGGTAAATTCTATTATGTAAAATTAAAGATAAGGCATCTTCAATAGCTTTTTCAGTATCTTTTAACACTTGAGAAAGGTCTTGCTCAAAGCCATCATATAAATCATATTCTAAACCACCAATTCTTGTATATGAGTTTGTAAGTCTAGCCCCTGTTAATTTTGAAAATAAATCATAGGCTTTATCTCTTGGAGCAAATAAATACCATAAACTAGTAAGTCCCCCTAAATCAACCATATTTGCAGCATTACAAACAAGGTGGTCAATAATTCTTGAAAGCTCACCTATTATTACTCTAATCATTTTTGCTCTTGGAGTAATATCAATACCTAACATCTCTTCAACTGCTTTTGAATAACCAATATTATTTAAAATGGCAGAACAATAGTTAAGTCTATCTGTATATGGAATAATTTGAGAGTAGTTATGAGTTTCACAAGATTTTTCAAAACCTCTGTGTAAATAACCTATTTCAGTTACACAAGCAGAAATAGTTTCCCCTTCCATTGCAACGAAGTTTCTAATTGTACCGTGAGAAGCGGGGTGAGAAGGTCCAACATTTAACATCATTAGCTCTTCCATATCATCTTCACTGTAGCCTTTTCTTTTTAGTAAAGGAAGCATTTCATCCATCAAGTCTTCAGTTTCAGTACAAACTTGGCCTTTAGTGATTTCATAATCTTTTCTTAGAGGGTGACCAACAAATTGATGGTGGTTTAATACTCTTTTTAAATTATGATGACCCTTGAATTTAATTCCATACTGATCAAAAGTTTCTCTCTCTGCCCAATCAGCAGAATAATAAAGATCAGAAATAGAATCTACTTCTAAAGTATTATCATCAACATATGATTTAATAGAAATTTGTTTTTTAAAATCACTAGTTCTTAAAATATAGATAACTGCAAATCTAGATGGAGTAACATCTGGATATTGTAAATAATCAACTGCAGTTACATCTAATAATAATGTATAATCTTCTTCATTTTTAAGTCTAGTAATCGTTGATTTTATATCTTTTGCATCAATGAGCATATCTGTTTTAAGCATCTAAAATCCCTTTGAAGTTTTGGTCTCTTTCTTTGATAATAGATTCATCATAAGATTTTTTCTGAATATTCATAATTGCATCTAAAACAGCTTCAGGTCTTGGAGGACAACCTGAAATATATTCATGTACAGGAATAATTTCATCAATTCCTTGTAAAGTAGTATAGTTATCATAAAATCCACCAGAACATGCACATGCTCCCATAGAGATAACCCACTTAGGTTCACACATTTGATCCCAAATTTTCTTTAATACAGGAGCTTGCTTGTATGAAATAGTTCCTGCAACAATCAATAAGTCTGCTTGTCTTGGCGAAAATCTTACAACTTCCGCACCAAATCTTGATACATCATATTTAGAAGCAGCAACAGACATAAATTCAATCCCACAACATGCAGTACCAAATGCCATTGGCCACATTGAGTATGATCTAGCCCAGTTAACTGCTTCATCAAGTTTAGTTGTGATTATAGAATCACCTAAATTAGCTTCAGCTCCTAATCCCATGATAACGCCTTTTTCTTATACATATAAATAAGACCAGCAAAAAGTAGTCCAATAAAAATAAACATTTTTACTAAACCTGCATAGCCAAGGTCAACTATATTAACAGCCCAAGGAAACATAAATATTATTTCTACATCAAATAATAAGAATCCAATAGCTACTAAGTAAAACTTAATAGAAAACCTAATATTTGTAGTTCCAACAGGGTTGGAAACACCACTTTCGTAAACTGTGTTTTTTAATTTATCTTGTGTATTGTTTGGTCCTAAGTACTTTGTTAGTAGAAAAACTCCTACTAAAATAAAAGCAATAGAAACAAAAATAACAGATGAAAGAATTAAATGTGTCGACATAATCTATCCCATTTGTTTAGAATGTTTTATAGATTGTACTATATTTTGAGTTACTATTTGGGCATATGTTAAAAATTCTTAAAATATTAGAATTTAGTGAGAAGATTTGTAATACTAATAGTAAAATAGTACTAAAAAACTGTAACTATTTTACTCAATGATCTTTCCAACTCTATCTTTGGGAGAGCACAGTTTAGCCTAAAATACGAGTCTCCCTCCACTCCAAAGCTTCTTCCATCATTAAGAGCAATTTTAGCTTCTTCCAATAATTTATTTTTTATTTCTTTATGTGATAAGCCTGTCATTTTAAAGTTTAACCATAATAGATATGTTGCTTCAGGCTCTAAAAATTGTACTTTTGAGTTACTTTTTATTAAAAAATCTTTTGTGAAAGTAATATTACTTTTAAGATATTTTTTTAAGTCTTCTAACCATTTTTCACCAAATTCATATGCAGCTTCTAATGCTGTAAATCCAAATACATTTACAGAGCCTAATTCTCTTTTTGTAATCTCTTTGTCAAATTTTTCTTTTATATCTTTGTTTTCGCAAATTGCATATGAGCAATTTAATCCAGCAATATTGAAAGTTTTTCCAGGAGAATTTAAAGTTAAAGTAATATTTGAAATTTCTTTTGATAATGATGCCATAGGTGTAAATTTTTTAAATACTAAATCAGCATGGATTTCATCACTTATTATTAAAAGATTATTTTGAATACAGATTTTTCCTAGTTCTTCAAGTTCTTCTTTACTCCAAACTCTTCCAACTGGATTATGAGGAGAACATAAAACTAAGATTTTAGATTTAGAAGTAATTTTATTTTTTAAATCTTCTATGTCCATAGTATAGTAACCATTATCTTCTTTTAGAGAATTTCTAACTACTTTTCTATTATTGTTTTTTATAGAGTTAAATAGAGGAAAATAAACTGGTGTTTGAACAATGATCTCATCCCCTTCTTCAGTAAAAGCTTCAATTGCAGCACTATAAGCAGGTACAACTCCATTACAAAAAGATATCCATGAAGTGTCAATTTCCCAAGAGTGTCTTTTTTTCATCCACTCTTTAACAAGATTGTATGTTTTAGCAGTAGGTTTTGCGTATCCATATATACCATGTTGAGCTCTTTTTATGATTGCATCATTTATAATATCAGGAGTTTTAAAATCCATATCAGCTACCCAAAGTGGTTGTAAATCAGAATATCCAAAGTATGTTTCAAGGGCATCATATTTTGCACAAGATGTTCCTTTTCTATTTACTATTTCATCAAACATATATATTACCTCTATTATAAACTATTTTTTAATGATAAAATGATATAAAACTTATACTAATAACTAGTTTACTATGAGGGAAAAATGAAAGAAGCTATTGAAATTTTAAAAAAGAATGATTTATTAAGAATCATAGACGATGAGTTGGATATTTACTTAGAAATACCTCACATTGCATATGTAGAAGTAAAAAAAGAAGACTCAAAGGCATTATTATTTACAAATGTAGTAGATAGAAAAAACAATAAAAAGTTTGATATTCCAGTTTTAATGAATGTATTTTGTAATGAAAAAGCAGTAAAACTTTTTATTGGTGATGGAGATAAAATTGGAAGTGAGATAGAGTCTTTATTAAAAATGAAGCCACCTACAACCTTAAGTGAAAAACTTTCAAGATTTGGAAAGTTATTTGCTCTTAAAAATACTATTCCTAAAAAGAATAAAGGAAAAGGTGAGTGTCAGGAAGTAATTAAACTTGGAAAGGAAGCTAAGCTTTCAGATTTACCTGTATTAACTACTTGGGAACAAGATGGTGGTCCTTTTATTACTATGGGACAAGTTTATACTACATCATTAAATGGTGAAATGAAAAACTTAGGTATGTATAGACTTCAAGTATATGATGATAATACCTTAGGGATGCACTGGCAAATTCATAAAGACTCAAATCACTTTTTCCATGAGTATAAAAAAGCTGGGAAGAAGATGCCAGTTTCAATCGGAGTAGGAGGTGATCCTATGTATATATGGTGTGGACAAGCGCCACTTCCAATTGGTATTTTTGAACTTATGCTTTATGGTTTTGTAAAAAATAAAAATGCACAACTTGTAAAATCAATTACAAATGATATATATGTTCCAAGGGATAATGACTTTATAATAGAAGGTTTTGTTGATACAAGTAAACTAAGAATAGAAGGACCATTTGGAGACCATACAGGATATTATACATTAGAAGAAGAGTATCCTTTTATGGAAGTAACTGCTATTACTCATAAAAAAGAACCAACATATTTAGCAACAGTAGTTGGGAAACCACCACTTGAAGATAAATATATGGGGCATGCAACGGAGAGAATTTTCTTACCATTACTTAAAACAACTGCTCCTGATTTAATTGATTATTATATGCCTGAAAATGGAGTATTCCATAATCTAATTATTGCAAAAATAAAAACACTATATCCAGGACATGCTTCTCAAATGATGCACGCATTTTGGGGAGTAGGGCAGATGAGTTTTGTAAAACATGCTATTTTTGTAAATGAAGATGCTCCAGAGTTAACAGAACACGAAGCAATTGCAGAATATATATTAAATAGAATAGATATTGATGAATTATTAGTATCAAGAGGTGTAGTTGATGCACTTGACCACTCAAGTCCAAAATTTGCAGTAGGTGGGAAACTAGGACTTGATTGTACAGGTGAAGAAGTATCAGAGCTTGGAATTACATTGTTAAAAGATGATGAATTGTTAGCAAAAATGCAAGAAATAACTGATGAGGTAAAGGATTTAAAACAGTATTTTACCAATACAAAAAATCCATTGACAGTTATTACAGTTGATAAAAAAAGAAATCAAAAAGAAGTTTTTGAAAGTTTAAAACCTCTTTATGAAAATATTAAAATTCTTATAATAGTAGATGCAAAAAATCAAAATGACGTAAATAATCCATATATGTTATTATGGAGAGTTGTAAATAATATTGATTCAAATAGAGATTTATATATTGAAAATAGTACTATTTGTCTAGATGGTACAAATAAAAACGAATTTGATAATTTTAAAAGAAGATGGCCTGATGATGTTGATTGTTCAAGAGAAGTTCTTGATAGTCTAAAACAAAGAGGTATTTTAGATATTTCAGATGAGTTTATTAAAAAATATCAATTATAAAAAGTTAAAGTAGTTAGACTACTTTAACTTCATTCTTTCCATTTCTTTTTACATCATACATCGCATTGTCAGCTCTTGTTAATAAAGAGTCTGCACAATCTGATTCTTCAAATTGAGATACTCCAAAACTACAAGTAACTTTTCTATCTATTTCAAAATCAAAGTTTGCAATTTTTTCTTTTAATAAATAAGCTACTACTTTTGCTTGTTCTTTTTTTGTTTCAGGTAGAATAATTATAAATTCTTCTCCTCCCCATCTTCCAAAAAAATCAGTTTTTCTCACGGTGTCCTTTACTAAAATAGATATTTTTTCTAAAACTTCATCTTCTAATGAATGACCCAATTCATCATTTATTAATTTAAAATTATCTATATCAAAAAAGATTAAAGATAAGGCTCTTTTGTATCTTTTGGCTCTATTTAACTCTAAATTAAGAATTGATTCAATCTTTCTTCTATTATAAATATTAGTAAGGCCATCAAAATTTGCAATTTTAAAGAGTTCTTTTTCTGCTAGTTTCCTTTTTTTTATTTCTTTATTTAACTTTCTATTATTTAAAATTATTACAATAATAACTATCAACAAGAAGAAAATCACTTTATAAATCCAAGAATAATCTTTTTGTGGCTCATAAATTATGGAGTTATACTTATCCCTTATTTTTTTTCTTTCTTGTTCACTAATAGTAGAAACTGCTTTGTTTAATATATTATATAATATTTTATTCTCTTTATTAATTTGTAGTCTTAAATCATAGGAATCCTCAAAAATTCCTGTAATTTTTGCATTAGGGATAATATTTTTTGTAATATTATATGAAAGTGCAGGCAATTTACTTATAAAACCATAAACTTTATTTTTTTGTAAAAGTTCGAAGCCCTCATTTATATCTTTAACTTCAGTATATTCAAGAAAAGGATGTTTGTTTTTAAACTCTTCTGCATATATAGCGCCTTTAATTATGGCAATTTGTTTATTTTTCAACTCTTTTACAGAGGAAACATAAGGTTTATCAATTAATGTAGCCATTGCAATTTTAATTCTATCAATACTGTAGCTTATTGAAGTTTCTTCATTATCATAATCAATTTTTCCAAAAGCAAACTTTGCAGAAGAGAAATTTCTTTTTATAACTTCATTTGCTTTTTTATTATTATTTATTATCTTTATAGAATTAATACTATTAATTTTCTTGTTTATTAATTGCCAGTAATCAATTTCTAAACCTGATATTTTACCATGTTTATTAATTGTAAAAGGTGGAAAATTTGAGTTAGAAATTAAAGTTATTGTATTGTTTTTTAAATAATTAATTTCTTTAGAGTTCAAACTAAGTTTATTTGGTTTATAAATTAAATCATTCAATTTGTAATTTATTGTACTATTTGTTAATCCTAATAATAAATAAAGTCTTTTTATTTCTTCAATTTTATCTAAAGTTATATTACCTAGTTCTCCTTCTTCAAACTTCGCTAGTTTTTTTAAGACTTTTCCTTCATAGATAAGTGCATTTAAATTTTTCTGTTGTGTATTATATTTTTCATAAATAATTTTTGCAGTTTCTTCTATATTATTAAATGCATATTGCCAACCTTTTAAAATAGATTTATATATTTTTTTTACCCTTAAAGGGTTTTCTTCTAATTCTTTTTGGGAAGTAAAAAAAATTCCTCCATAAAAATTAAAACCATATTCACTAGGGTTATAAATTCTGAAATCTATGTTTTTTTGTTTTAAATAATAAGGTTCATTTGATAGATAACAGCCCATAGCATGAATTTTTTTATTAATTAAGTCATCAATATTGAACGAGTGCTCTTGAAAATTTATATTATTTAAATTAATTCCTTGTGATATTATCATTGAGTTTATTGCTGCGGCAGTTTTAGCATCGTCTGTTAACATTACACTCTTGTTTTTTAAATCTTTTATTTTGTTAATATTTGATTTTAATGAAATAAGTACCATTGGAGAAGTTTGATAAATAGCAGCTAATAGTAAAATTTTTTTACCTTCAAGTCTATCAATTACTAATGATGATTTTCCTACAGCATAAGTATTCTTTGTATTCAAAACTTTTTCTACAATATTACTATTATCTGAAAATTCATTTATTTCTACATCAAGGTTTTCTTCTGCAAAAAAACCTTTTTCTTTTGCCATATAATATCCTGCAAATTGAAATTGATGTAACCAATCTAATTGTATAAAGACTTTATCGTTTTCTTTCGCATTTAAATTATAAAAAAATATAAAAAATGATATAAAAATTATTTTAAAATAATACATTGAAAAATTATATCAAAAAAAGATAAAATATAATCCATAAATATTTAATCATATTATTGCTATAATAAATCTTCTAAAAACAGGAGTATTTTTAATGATTTTAATGATTGATAATTATGATTCATTTACATATAATATAGTTCAATATTGTTTAGAATTAGGTGCAGATTTAAAAGTGATAAGAAATGATGAATTAAGTGTAGAAGAAATAGAAAAACTAAACCCTGAAAAGATAATAATATCTCCAGGTCCATCAACACCAGATGAAGCAGGTATTTGTTTAGATGTTATAAAATATTTTGCTGATAAAAAACCAATCTTAGGTATTTGCTTAGGACATCAAAGTATTGCCCAAGTATTTGGTGGAAAAGTTATTTGTGCTCAAAATATGATGCATGGAAAAACTTCAACAATAAAAGTTAAAAATAATACAAAGATTTTTAGTACATTACCTAATGAGTTTATTCAGACAAGATACCATTCTTTAATTGTAGAAAAGAATAATTTACCTGAAATTATAATTCCTACTTCTTATAGTACTGATGATAATGAAATTATGTCTTTAGAAATTAAAGATAAAGATATTTATGGAGTACAATTTCATCCTGAATCTATAATGAGTGAATATGGTCATAAAATTTTAGACAATTTCTTAAAATTATGATAATAAAATCTAGTGCATACAAATATATATTTTTATTTTTTTACTTTCTTGTTGTTTGTGCACTAGTTTACAATGCAAATTCACTTAGTATTTCTTATAAAGAGGCAGTAAATTTTTTTATAAATAACTCTCTTTTAAGTATAATCACAAATTTTTCTACCTCATTATTTGGTCAAAATGATTTGGCTTTAAGACTACCTTTTTTATTGTTATATATATTATCAATGGGATTAATGTATAAATTAACAGAAAACTTTTTTAAAAAAGAGATAGATAGATATGTTAATTTAGCAGTTTTCTGTGTTTTACCAGGACTACTTAGTGCTTCATTACTTGTTAATAGTGCAATTATTACAACTTTTTTTATTTTACTGTATTTATATGTATATAAATTAACTAAAAAGCATTGCTACTTATTATTAATTTTCTTTTTATTTATAGATAACTCTTTTGCAATTTTCTTTTTAGCTTTATTCTTTTATTCTCTTAAAGAAAGAGATAATACATTATTAATATCATCTTTAATTCTTTTTGGAATTTCTATGGGAATTTATGGTTTTGATACACAAGGAAAACCAAAAGGTTTTTTAGTTGATACTTTTGCAATTTATGCTTCAATATTTTCTCCTTTATTATTTATCTTCTTTTTTTACTCAATATATAGAACAGGTTTTAAAGAGGAAAGAACTTTAATTTGGTATATCTCAACTACATCTTTATTTTTTTCTTTATTATTCTCTTTTAGGCAAAGAATATATATAGAAGATTATGCACCTTTTGTTATAATCTTTTTACCTTATATGATAAAACTATTCTTCCATAGTTTAAGAGTTAGATTAAAACAGTTTAGAAGAAGGCATTATTTATTAACATCAATTACTTTATTCATATTAAGTATAAATGTATTATTAACTTTATATTACAAACCTTTATACTTATTTATGGAAGAACCAAAAAAACATTTTGCTTATAAATATAATTTTGTAAAAGAATTAGCTCAAAAATTAAAAGAAAAAAAAATTAATTATATTAATAGTGAGGATGAAAAATTACTATTAAGATTAAAATTCTATGGAATAGAAGAAGGTAATAAATATTATCTTACTACAAAAGAACAATATTTTTATGATTTAAAAATAGAAATCGATTATTTAAATAAAGTTCTTTTTACTACTTATCTTATAAAAGAAAATGAAAAATAGTTTTTCTCTCATTGAAACTATAGTTGTAATATTTTTAATTCTTTTAATATCAAGTATGACTTTTACTAAAATTAAAGAAGATAAATTGACAAATGCATTAAAAAGATTAGAACTATATATAAAACAGACAAGATATCAAAGTTTAATTGATAATAAAAATAACTTAAATGATTCTTTATGGCATAAAAAAAGATGGACCCTTAAATTTTTCAATTGTAAAGAAGAAGTAGGTGGTTTATATTATGTGATATATAGCGATACAAATAAAACAGGTCATCCTAATCAAAATGAATCATTAATTGATCCTTTAACAAAAAAAAGAGTTTATACTACTAATAATTGTAACTATCATGAAAATAGGAGTAAATATGTATTATTAACAAAAGAATTTAATATAAAAGAAATAAATATGAATTGTAATAGTACATCAACAATTGGACAAATATCATTTGGGTCAAATGGTAAGGTATATACAAAATTAAGTACAAATGAAAATGAATTTGATAAATATGAATTAATAAATAGATGTGAAATAAAATTCACAGATAAAATAGGGAGATATAAGATATTGATAGTAGAGGCAAAAACAGGTTATTCTTATATAAGATAAGAAGAGAGAAGAAGAAAAACCGGAAGAATTTCAAAATTTAAGCCAGGATTAATAAATAACTCTTGACAAGGGGAGAAAAATCTATTATAATTCCCATCCAATTTCAGAGGAACGGCATCAAAAGTGATTGATAAAGTTGTGAAGAGATGG